>OY764159.1:4350000-4567304 GCA_963668175.1 Syntrophales bacterium | reverse complement strand
TGAAGTTTCATGGCCGGATCGATCCTCGCGAAAAGCTCGACAAGGGTATGATCCAGGTAAGGGACTCGGAGTTCCAGGGAGTGGGCCATACTCATGCGATCGGACAGAACGAGAAGTTGATCTACCATGTAGGTATGTGCATCGATAAAGAGCATGCGATCCAATTCGTTGTGGGAATTGCACAGCTCATTATAATAACGAAAATGATGGACGGAATCGTAGTCCGGCCCCATTTTTCGTAAAGCTGCGGGGGTGAAGAGCATCTGCTTTTCATCTTTGTCAAGCTTGGAGGATATCTTGAAGTAGCTTTCCACAAAAGGCAGATTGGATACCCTGGAAAATCGCTTGAGCCTCTCAGCCCATAGCCCCATGAATTGAAAGTCGGGTAGACTCTGGATAGCTTTGGATATGATTCCATCTCGAATCCCTTCCGGGATGGCATGATAGTAATGAAGCAATTTCAGTCCAAGATATCGCTCATAACCAGCGGACATTTCGTCGCCGCCGAGTCCGGACAATGCAACCGTGACATGTTTCCTTGTTTCGCGGGCAATATAGTAATTGGGTATGGCTGAATCGTCCGCAAACGGCTCGTCGAAGGCACGAATGATATCGTCCATTACTTCTTCTATTTCCGGCTTGACAAGAAATTCATGGTGATTCGTCCGGTATTTCTCGGCAATGAAACGCGAATATTTCCGCTCATCGAAAGTCCCACTGCCTTGATCCCAGATAATGGAAAAAGTCTCTACGGGCCTGCTCGAAACTTTCGCCATCATCGCGACAAGCAAGCTGGAATCGATGCCGCCGCTCAGATAGGCGCCGAGGGGCACATCGCTGACCATCTGCGATTGAACCGCCGTTTGCAGAACATCGTTTGTGGATTCAATCGCGTCCTCGCCCGTGATGTAAGGCGTCTCATAAGAAAGCATCCAATAGCGTTTGGTTTCCGATTTATTATTCGAATCGCTTATTGTCAGGCTATAGGCTGGAGGAAGCTTCTTGATGGAGTTAAATATCGTATGGGGTGCGGGGATGTATTGGAGAGAAAAAAAGTCGCTTAACGCTGGATAATTAATATCCCTTTGTATGTCCGGATAAGCCAGAACGGTTTTAATCTCGGAACCGAAAATAAAGATGTTCTCGTCCTCGTAGTAATATATTTGCTTGATGCCGAGTCTGTCGCGCGCTATAAACAGGCTGTTCGTTCGGGTATCGAAGATTGCATAACCAAACATACCGTTCAGAAGGCTGAGTCCGCCGTCGCCATATTCTTCATATAAATGAACGAGAACCTCCGTATCGCTTTTGGTGTAAAAACGGTGTCCCTTTTTTTCGAGTAATGGTATGAGTTCCCTGTAATTGTATATTTCGCCGTTAAAAACAACCCAAACCGTTTCATCTTCGTTGTGCATCGGTTGATGACCTGTTGCCAGGTCGATTATTTTCAGGCGGCGCATGCCGATCCCAATAGGCCCCTTCGTGAATATCCCCTCGTCGTCGGGGCCTCGATGCTCCATTACACGGCACATTTTTTCTATGAGATCCGCTTCAGCAGGCCTGCCGTCTTTTCTAAATATACCGCAAATACCGCACATGATGAACTATAGCCTCATATCTCTGCTAAACAATCTTTGCCTGATTAAATATGAAAGAGGTGGTCGCATACGATCAATATCATCAATGATTCTCATGGTATCTTGGCGAATAGGTTTTCGGTCTCTGTATACGAAGGACAACCCTCTAATCCCATCCAAGATTGCCTTTAACCAGTACTTTAAAAAGCCGTCACGAACGGCATATACAAAAGTCGAGAAATAGCTCTTAATCAAATATCGCGTCATATAACCTAAAGGTAGATTCCTCACCGCGAACCAGAGCGCATTCCTGGTATCATAATAATAATTCGTCCATGTTTTTCTGCCTAAGTGAGAGTGGCTATGACGAACAACAATATCTCCAGAATAAATTACCTTGTATCCATTATCCATAAGTCTAAAGGCCAAGTCCGGACCCTCGTGGCTCAAAAAAAAATATTCCGGATAGATACCAACAACATTCAATGCCGATTTTCGGAAAGCGACGGCTCCTTCAGTTATCTCATAGGTGTCAAATGTTTTATCATGATAATCAGAACTGATTCGGTGATGGACCCAATTGCAGAGTTCTCCGGAATAATAGTCCATTACTTTGAAGTTAATGGCGCCTATTGTCGGATCTGATTCGAAAATGCTAATCAATCGACATATATTTTGATCGTCGATGCCAAAAACATCGTCATCAAGGCAAATGATTATTTGACCCGCAGTCCTCTCTATCCCGCGATTACGAGCTGCTGCACCTATATTCTTATCCATTTTGATATAGATGTATTCGGGATAGCCATGCCGTACAATTCTTTCGGTTTCGTCCTGTGAATGATTGTCAACGACGATGACTTCCAGTGGCTTATACGTAATACTAGACAACGATTTAAGGAGATTGTCTAATATCTCTGAACGATTATATGTCAGAATCGCTATGGTTACCGCTACAGTATTATTCATTATATTGATGACTTAATGAATTAGAGTATAAATACCGGAGAAACGAAAATCTAAAGACTTTATTGTATCCTCAGGGGCAACATGAATGCGCGATATTTCCATCGGGTCGTCTTGGAAAGAAGAGCGTTCATGGGTAAGAGAAAATGCACCTCTGTAACCTGCCGATAGAAGCATATCTTTGTGAAAGTGATTGAAATCCATCTTGCCGCCGTTGGGATAAGCGAAAAATGCACAAGGTTTCTGGGTCAGGTCTTCAATCTTTTCTTTGTTGAGATAAATTTCACCTTCTGCTTCATCCTTCGATAAGGCCGTCAGGACGGTGTGGGTGTGTGTATGCCCCCCAAATATCACACCTTCCTTTGACATATTCCGAATCTGGCCGGCATTCATGGAATAGAATATTCTCGATTTTTCTTCCATTCCCGGGCCGCATGCTGATGCAAGCGCGGAAACGACCCTCTGTCGCACTGCCGGTTTGAGTCTTTTCAATGTACCGAGTAAAGACATTGCATCGGTTATGACGTTATCTCCACACTCCGAATGAAAATCCTTTAATATGTGCTGTAATCGGTCTGCGTCGATATGGTGGAAAGAAAGCCAGGCTGAATCGAACCAAAAGGGCTTTGCTTCTTCGACGTATTCAGTAGCGGTGAAGACGATGGGCGTTATCCCCATCGATCGGAGGACCGGAAACGCCAAACGCGCAAAGCTTTCATACCCGTCGTCAAAAGTGACAAGCGCCGAGTGTAGAGGCAGAGTCTTTCGTGTTTCCAAGGCTTCCCGCAGGTCCTCCGGGGTAATGATAGAATATTTTCGTCGTATGAAATTCAACTGGCCGATCATGTCGTTGACGTGAACGAAAGTGGCGGGCAGTGATCCCGTGTTCCGCGGACCGTCATAAATGCCATGATAAGTCACTACCAGCGGCCGGTTCTTCATGAGCATGTTAATGAACGCGGGAATTCCGGAATACCGGGCTATCCAATATTTTAAGTCCTGCAAGGGCATCGTCGAATGTTTATGATCCCATACCCAATAAAGATTCATAAACACGAGACGTTTCCTGAAGCATTTTTTCTATGGAGAAATCTTTCTTCATAACATCAAATCCTCTCTTGCCCATCCGCGTTCTCTCTTCATAAGAGGAAAGCAGCTTCATTATGGCTTCCGCCATTGCCGACGCATCATTTGGTGGCACCAGCAAGCCAGTCACGCCGTGTTGTACGAGTTCCGGGTTGCCTCCGACGTCGGTCGCGACAACCGGCAATCCGGCACACATGTACTCCATAATGGCGTTGGATAGGCCCTCTGAATCCGATGCAATAACGCCAACCGTCATTTGCGAAAGGTAAGTACTTACAAGGGGCTGTCTTCCCCAGAAGCGGACTTTCGATTCAAGAGACAGTTCATGAACCATTTTCTCCAACTTGGGTCTCAAAGGTCCGTCGCCTATGATCCAGAACTCTGCCTGCGGATAAACTTTATGGATTATTGAAGCTGCCTTTATGAAAATATCAAGTCGCTTTACGGGGCGATTGAGGTTGGCTACTATCCCTATGACGAATTTATTGGTTATATTTCTTTCGAATAGGGAATTATAGCCGTTGAGTGAAATGCCGTTGCGGACGACACTTATCCTGTCGCTTTGAATGCCTTCGGTCTTGATTGTATAATCCTTGACTTTATCGGCATTTACTATGACGCGTGAAACGAACTTGTTTGCCGTCTTCAACAGGAATATATCCGTAGGGCTAAGATTGAATCCCATATCCCTTCTTGAGGAAATCAAATTCTTGATACCTGCCAGCCTTGCCGTAAGAATTCCTAAGCTGTTGGCGGCGGGGAAGAACGTATGGACAAGATCAGGATTCTCATTTTTAAGCTGTCGAAACAAACGCAGGAAAGATGGTAACGATCTGGAAATGTCGGAACTGGCGTGGAGGGTGGTAAATTTAACTGCCGGGAAAATATGTCTGGCATTGTTCAATAGAAAGTGGCTTTCTTGCAGGGAAACGAGATGAACGTCGAAACCGGCCAATGGGAAATAATGAAGAAGATGACTTAACTGCTTCTCCGTGCCGGCCTGAATGGTCCGCAGGAAATCCACTAAATAGACAATTTTAATCTTTTTGGCGTTTTCTGATGTCATCCGCCATTCACATATAAAGTTCTATGTCGCCGTCACCGTGCCAGAAATCCCATAAGTGAATGTTCGGGATTAAGTCGATGCCGCCGGCCTCAAAATAGGTGAACCTGGGTGTTCTTTGCGTCGGCAGGAAACCAAACCGCAATAACCGTCTTCTTACGGACGGGAGCGTCGCGAATACCCATATTCTGGCGACCCGGTTTCGTTGGAAATGGTCGATGGCTTTTGCTATTAGTGCGTCAATGCATCGGACATCGATACTTTCACCGACCAAATCCACAATCCAACCTTCATTACCGCCAATTATGTTCGTTACAATTGCGCCGCGGGCTTCTTCTTCCCCAGCTCTGAATACCTTGTATCTCTTCCCCGGACATTGGATGTAACGCCAATTAAGATAAGTCTGGTTTTTTAAAATACGAAGAACATTCTCTTTCGCAAGTGATATCGCCAATTCGTCAAAGGAAGGGTCAAATGAATCGATCTCCCGAATTTCGATGTCTTTATCAATTCGAGGACGGAGCATAAGGAGCCGCCACAATACTACGGCATATTCGGTGACTCTCTCCCATGATCTCTCCGTCAATGGCCTCGGTTTTTCGACTCGGATTAAATAATAGGCATGGGGTGCGTCATGATATCCGTCGGACTTCCTTAAGGCATACATCGATTCGCTGGTACCCTTAGCAAGGGCCAACTCAAAGCCTTTATTAGCCTCATGGATCAATTTTCTTCCCAGTCCCCTGCCTCGCATGGATTTAAGTATCAGGGAGTCCTGCTGCCAGGCAGCATTGATCCGCCGGTTATTGGCGACTAAAAGAACCGAATTCACGGACATGCATCCGACGATTCTTCCGTCCTCCCTTGCTGCCACACCCTTTAGTTCGCGCCGATAGGGGTTCTCGTTCTGCCGCCAGCCCCAAAATCTTTCGAGTTGCTTCCAGGTTCCGAGATTGGCTTCATAGAATGTTAGGATCTGATCGGTATCGGTCGAATTGACAGTCGAAATGAAAATATCATTGCTTCCGATATCAGAATGATTCTTGTCAGTCATAAGGGCTTGTCGTTTTTCCTAAGGATATCCTGCCGGACCGGATTATTTTCTTCATGAACTGCTTAACATGAGCGAAACGCAATTTTTTCATTTTCTCCAGCGTAAATTTTCCTGCAAACAGCGGATTGATACGAAGTATCCACTCCTGCTTCATAGAGTAAAGTATCCAGAATAGATAATATAGAAGCTTAGGCCACGTCAATGTGGAGGACAATTGCTCGATGCGTCTTCTCCTTTCTGTTCTGTCATCAATCTGCACAATCCCGCCAGTATTTATAATTGATGGGTGAAAAACCAGATCCGTCGTATGACCGTCCGCAAATCTAATTTCGGCTATACCGGCTAATCTGTGAACAGGGAGGAGTTCGTCCCTGCTAACCTGCAATATGCCATCCTCATTTATAAAGGACCAATCAAATTCGTCGAAAGTAAAATTACCGATGCTGTAGATAACGAAAGCCTTATCTAACCTTTCAATGCCCTGCAATACATGGGGGTGATGTCCTATTATCAGGTCCGCTCCAGCTTCGGTGAACTGCTTCGCTAATGTTCTTTGCCGTTTTGACGGATATTCGTAATGCTCGACACCCCAATGAATAGATAGGATGACGACGTCCGCTTCTTTCCGGCAATTCGAAATAGCATTAATCGTCTCATCCGTGTCGAGATAAGCCACGCCGGGCAAAGTGTCCGCAGCATAACTGGGCGATCCGACAATCACGGATGTCCTGCAGAGAATGGCGACTTTTATACCGTTACAGGTTATATAGGCAGGTCTGGAGGCTTCCCGGATGTTTTCTCCCGCGCCGGCAAAGTAAAGCCCTGCCTCCGCGCAAGCGTCTATGGTACTTTGTAAGCCCGCTACGCCATAATCCATCATGTGATTATTGGCGAGGGATACAAAATGAATTCCGGAATTCCTGATGATTCTCGCCCATCCAACCGTTCCGCGTAAGGTGCATTTATTGGGGACAGGTTGTTCGTTATCGACGAGCGGCGATTCCAGGTTGGCCATCGACAAATCGGCGTTCTTAAGAATCGGTGATACGGAATCAAAGAGATCCGCTTGAGGCGTTTCTTCATTCGGCCCTCGAAAAGAGACATCGCCAACGGCGATAATGTTAAGAGGTTTTGTCATAGCCGTGTTAGCTGTCCAACATTGGAATTGACGAGTCGCAATCTATTACCTTACGCCTATGACAGGTCAATGATTTATATCGGCGCTCAAACGTTGGTTACAAATCAACCTTCATCCTTTTTCGAGTGCCTAGGAGACTGAATCTTACAGATAACTTCCTGGTATTTTCCGGAAACCGGATTACGAGGGATTTCTTTCACGAGTTTTATATTGATCTTTGACTCTTCTCCCATTAGTCCACGTATTTCGGCCAAGACCTTTTCTTCAGTTGTTTTATTGTAGCCGTCGGTTACAATCAAATTGAAATCAAGTCCCTCTAATCGTTCCTGGACTATTTGCTGAGCCTTGATGGCTTTTAAATCGTAAAACATATCGACCAAAGACAATGCATCCACTTTCGTTCCATCAGGGCGATAGATAGTGTCGGCCACTCTTCCGTCAAGACTCCTCAATAATGGAAGTTCGCATCCACAATCACATTTTTCCATGCTTATACTTCCCAGATCACTGATTCTATTGCGAATAAACGGCATTCCGTAATTCCAGAGGTCCGTAATAACAATTTCGCCAATGTTGCCTATCGGGACCGGCTTACCGTCTGCTAATATCTCGATATGGACACTTCCAATGTCTATGTGAAAGCCATTATGACGAGTACATTCAAAACCGATACATCCGTGTTCTCGAGTGCAATAGAGGTTATAGACTTCACCGCCGAAGATGTCCTGCATCATCGCTCTCTGGCTATCGGTCAATCTTTCCGCCGTACAAAAAATCTTTCCGACTCTTATGGGCTCCAAATGATTCTCGTGAATAAATCCTGCGAAATGGGACATCGCATTGGGATATCCATACATCACTGCCGGTTTGTATTGTCTTAGCCTCCGATAATATTCGCTCATTTTATCCTCGGTCAAGATCGCGCAAGGCAACTCTTCCTTGGAAGAGGCAAACTTCCTGAATCGCTTTTTTAAGTCTTGCTTGGCCCCATAACCTTTCATGTCGTCTGTCGAACCCCAAATCAAACCGCACCTATCTCCGGGTTCATAACCACACAAGGCGAGTACTCCCAATTGGCGGCCCATCCGCAGTGATGTGCAATTATTGTCGCGATAGAATGAAACGTGTGTTCCCGTCGTTCCTCCTGTGTGACTGATCTCAAGGTTCTCCCGTGGATAATTTCTCGCTATCATTTCCTGTTTGTGATTTTCGATGATGTCTTTTGAGATAAACGGTAACCTATGAAGATCCTCAACGCCGTTCATTTTTCGCGGATCAAAACCGAATTCTGCAAACACGGAATGGTAATATGGGCTGTTGTCGCAAGCATGGATCAATATTTTCTTGAGGTGAGTAAAGGAAAAAGACCTCAGGTCCACTAATGGTTTGCGGGCAAAGGTTGCGAAATCCCGTTTATATTTCATGACGTCACGATGACCGTCCCTCAGTAGGACTAATTTATAAGCAGTGCTTCTCAGTAATTTCTCGATAGTCATAATATGATTCATTCTCATTCATAGCTAGTTAAAACTTTGGCCCGGCCACGAAGGATTTCACACCTCAATAGCCTCTTAAAGTGCATACGGCCTTAATGCTGTCCTCGATAATTTTCACACCTTTTTCCAAAACGGTTTCTTCGACGACTAAGGGTGGTAAGAACTTAATAACTTGATCTTCCGGTCCTGCCAATTCAATAATGAGTTTCCGCTGGAACGCTTCACGAACGATCTCTTTCGCTATTTCCGGTCTTGGCATCTCAATGCCGTAAATCAAACCAACTCCCCGTACTTTCATCGAAAGTCGATGATAATCTGCCTTGATTTTGTGCAAAAGGGTGCTCAGTATTGTCTCTTTTCGCATGATTTCATCGGTAAATCGTCCATCTTCCCAGTATGTAAGAGCGGCTGCGGCAGCCACAAACGCGAGGTTCAGACCGCGGAATGTTCCCGTATGTTCAGCGGGTTTCCACTGGTCTATATTGGGCTTGATTAAAACCATGGACATCGGCAACCCCAGACCTCCGATCGCCTTCGAAACAACGATCATGTCGGGTTGTATCTCTGAGCGCTCGAAACTGAAGTAGGTCCCGGTTCGTCCGTTGCCAACCTGAATATCGTCAACGATCAGCAAAATATCGAATTCCCTGCAAATCGATTCCAACCCTTGCAGCCATTCGGCCCGAGCTACGTTTATGCCACCCTCGGCCTGTACTGTCTCGACAATCATTGCGGCGGGAATATCTACACCGCTACTGTTATCTCCGAGAAATCGTTTCACGTATTCCAAAGTATTAACGCTGTCGCCGAAGTAGCCGTCGAACGGCATGAAGGATACATTCTGCCTCTGTACAAATTCCTCAGTGCGAAAATGCCTGTTGCCTGTGACGGCAAGTGCGCCGGCTGATAAACCATGATAACCATTTGTGAACGCTATAATATTGGAACGTTTTTTAACTTTTTTTGCCAATTTCAGAGCCGCTTCGACTGCGTTGGCACCGGTCGGACCTGTGAATTGGACTTTGTAATCCATATGACGTGGTTTTAAAATAATACGCTCAAAAGTTTCAAGGAAGGTCCTCTTCGCTACCGTCCACATATCCAACCCATGAACGACGCCGTCTCTTTCCAAATATTCGATAACGGCTTTCTTAATGCCGGGATTATTATGGCCGTAGTTTAATGTACCAGCTCCACTGAAGAAGTCGATATACTCATCTCCCGTTTCGTCAATCAGATAAGCCCCTCGCCCTTTTTCAAAGACACGGGGAAATGATCGGCAATACGAGCGGACATTCGATTCGATTCTTTCAAATACATTGTGATTCATATCGGTCATCAGGTTGCTCCTTTCGGATAGAGAACGCATTCAACAGCATGTCTTTCAATAATGAATATCTTCAACAAGAAAAGAGTCTCGCAATACGAAGATTCTTCAAAGATATTGAATAGAACAACTTTGCAATTGTTTCATATATTTAAAGATTATTTAAGCCAGCCAAGGTTTCTAATTTGGCGTTCAGTTGTGATACCGCATATCTGACATGATGCATGTTGAGGATGCTTTCATCTTGGTAATATTGGCTAGAAAATCTCTCATAGTTGTTACTGGCTTCGGCCAGGAATCTGATGATGGGTGCCGGATCGTCGCTTGTAAAAACGATTCCGGTTTTTGTTTTTCTTATTAATCCCGCCGCATCTCCTTCTGGGAAAAAGGCAATGATAGGCTTTCTCGCTGCGATATATTCAAAGATTTTAGAAGGCACGTAGGTTGAACTTTCCTTTCCCGTCCCGAGAGTCACCCAGAGCATATCGGCTTGGCTCATGATCCTTTGGGCTTCAGATTGAGACACCCAGGATTTGACTTGTACGATATCCTCCAAGCCGAGGTCTTTTACGATATTCGCCTCATATTCTTTTGCACCCAGAAGTGTGAGACGGATCGATTGACCGTTCAGAGGGGGAATTCCCGGCGGTTGATTTCCCTTCCGCCAGGATGCCAAGGCATGAAGAAGCGCATAGGGCTTGAATAGAGGATAAAATATTCCGGCATGGACGATGTTCAGTGTCCCATTGTCACGTTTTGATGTATCGACTTTATTAGCAAATTCTTCCCAACCGTTAGGGATGTGAACGACTTTTTCCGGCGACAAATCAGGAAAGGCCGCCAGCAGATTATTGCGATTCGCCGTGGTATTGGCTAATATACAGGACGCATTCGATAAAACGGTCTTTTCCAAAATTTTCTCGATCCTCAGTAATGCATGATCGATCCGGCCTTTGCCATGAAAAGCGTTCAGTGTCCACGGGTCCCTGAAATCGGCGATCCATGGTTTCCCTGTGATCCATTTCAGTATGAGACCAGCCAAGTGTGTCGAGTGTGGCGGTGATGTCGTGTAGATTACGGAAAAAGGATTTGCCCTATTTATCGACAGTCCTTTCCGGACTGCAAAAAGTACCCATAGAAGCATGTGGTCCGGAAACGAGAAGATTCTCATAAGAAGACTTCTTACGATTCTAAGGAGAATGAACCTCGGGATATGTTTCAGTAGAAACAACCAGGGATCCAGCGTTGAAGTGAAATGTATCTCGACCGAATCGTTCAGACGATTGAGCTCTTCAGTATCAGCGGAATTAGCTTGAAAAGGTTTGATTGTCACTACGCTCACGCTCCAACCTAATTCGGCCAAATACTGAGCAAAACGACGAGATCGGACCGCACCTGCAGAACTGTTAGGAGGAAAAGGATAACTGATAAGGAGAAGATGTTTCATAATTGAATGTGAGTTGCTACTTACGCATCTTTATAATTCTGGCCGGATTTCCAGCGGCGATCGCATAATCAGGGATATCCTTTGTAACGACAGATCCAGCCCCAACAATGGCATGTTTTCCTATTCTGACTCCCGGCAGAATGATTACTCGATGCCCTAACCATGCATAATCGTCAATGAGCACGTTACCGATCTCAACGCCATCGTATCCTTCAGCCAGATATTTATGATTCTGCGTTATTATCATACATTGATATCCTGTCATTACATGTTGCCCAATCGTGACGAGACCATTTCCGGAAATATGACCGCCTGGCCCAAGATTTGCGCAATATTTCATAATAAGATTAGCACCATTACCAAAATCGACACCTTGTCCGATGCCAAATATCTCTCCGGACTCTCTTAATAATGGACGACACAATATCTGCCGGAAGCCATATGAAAATCTTCTTAAATAACCGATATCACCTGGGATATGCTTTGCAAATGTTCTGTAGAGCAGGTAACAAAAGATCTTCTTAAAAGTCCAAGTCTGCCTTATAATTTCGTTACTGCCCGGATCGCTATTTGTCACGTTATCCTCTGATTCCTCTGGAATACAATGTATCGTTACTAATCATCAGCAATGCGTCACAGAAGAATTTCGCCGCCCAATTCAGTATCTCATACTGTCCATAAAGACCGTCAAAAGGGAAACTGCCTTTGACGCCGCCCTTGATGCCTGGATTTTTATGATCCAGGTTTTGCGTCCTCTTGACAAAGTCGATAGCCTTTCTGGCCGCATTGTAAAAGGATTTGTTGCCAGTAATGGCGTATGCCCGTAGCCAATTCACGGCTGTCTGAGCATCTCCCGTAACACAATCCCATTCAACGGCAGTTGACCAATCAGCAGTCAATCTGCCCGGTAACCCACCATCATCGCTACGTTGGCAGGGCAGCAGTCCCTTTAACGTTCTTAATGCTGAATCAACATAGTTCTGTTCTTCCAACAAGTAGCCGCATTCAAGAACACCCCTAGTGGCATAGGCAATGGTATGAAGCAGCGGTCTTTCCGGATCGTTCAGACAGTTATCAGCAAACCATCCTTCCGGGTTCTGCTTTTTAAGGGCAAGTTCTATGTTCTTTCTGGCTGCGCTTATGTATTCATTGTTTTTTATTGTAAGCCCCAGTTCGACGAGCGACCAGGATACGCGTGTGTTATACGTCGTCGCATGACTCATTGCAAAAAGAGAATCTCCTTTTTTCCATGAGCCTTCCGCGTCTTGTATTTGTACAAGATAATTTCCTGCACGTTTTGCGGCTTGAAGATATTTTTCATCTCCAGTTCTCTGATACGCAGCAAGCCAGCCAAAGATGACCTGTCCTGTATTGAAGACGGCAGGGGACGGAGTCGCAGTTACCACACTGCCCATGACGGCACCTGACGGTAACTGGATATCTATTTCCCAGTCCGCCATTCTGATTGCCCTCTGGGCAAAAGATGCATCTTTGAGAAAATCGGCAATGGCAAACATTGTGGGAATAATGTAACCGGTTGTCTCCGGATAGGACGGTTGCCATCCCAACGGTCCATACCCCAGATAACGCGCGGCTTTGTATGCGCGAGATACGCCGCCATCGGGACTTGAATCCTGGGCGCGGCATAGCCATGCTGCGGTTTCCTTTAGATGTTTGTCGTCACTATAAGTACTATGTTTATGTTTACTTCTGTCTTCTCCAGCTTCTCTTTTTGCTTCTAAATCGACGGGCAGATGTCTTCCAAATTTTTTTAATATTTTGTTGATCATTTCTAAACAGATTAAGGGTGTTGAGAATATTATTAATCAGTTAACTTTTAGTACACGGCCCCATCCGAAACCAAGAATCTTGAATATACGACATATCCATTGCCATGAAATGGCTTCGATGCTTGCTATTTCCGAATGCTTAGCTTGTTCGAATTTCAGAGCATCGCCCGATAGAAGGAAACGGAATAAATCGATTCGCAGCCTGAATATCTGTGGCCAGAATTGGGAAGTGATCAAATCCCATGTCCTGCGGATCTTCATTTTTTGCAGTCCAAAATAGACGAAAGCATTGAGGTGAATCTTAAAATTATCGAGGCAAGTAAAATAATAGTTTCTGACTAATTCCTTTTCATCCTTCAGAATGCGGCAGAGGTCCTGAAGATAAGCTTCCGCAGCCTCTTTTTCTTTGTCGACCAACAACCTGGGATTGCCTCCCGCTGTATCTGCCGGAATGATATTAACTTTGTTCAGCTTGTCCTTATCGAATTCAGTTTCAATAACGAGCCCAAGGCGTGAATATTGTTCCGGTCCGGCAGACATGTCAAAGATAAAGTTGCCCAGGCTGTACGCGATGAATCCGCCATTATAATGCTCGAATCCCTGTGGTACGTGGGGATGATGGCCGATAACGAGCTTTGCGCCGGCATCGATCATGGCCCTGCACATTCTTACTTGACGGGGTGTTGGATAATTGAACCATTCAACGCCGAAATGGAGGTAGGCCACGATAATATCTACTTCGTCTTTTAATCGCCTTATCTGCCCGATAATTTTCGATTCATCAAGAACACCCGCTCCCCATCTGCCGCGCTTTGCCGCTGCAATTTCCGGCTGTGCCGCGGCGACAACTGCGACAGTCATACCACAGGTCGTTTTAATAACCGGTTTTGCCCCGTCATCAGGCGTTATGCCCGCTCCGACAGGCGTTATGCCCTGTTCCTTAAGAACATCTATCGTATCGTTCAAACCAGTCAGCCCGTAATCTGCAATATGGTTGTTCGCCAGGGAGCCGATATCGACACCGAGACGATGCAGAACGCTTCCCCCTCGCCTTGGTCCTTTCAATGTTGTAAAATGTTTCCAGGCCGGTTCATCGGAATCTGTAAGGGGGCATTCGATGTTAGCGATAAAGAGATCCGATCTCTTAAATATTTCCTGAAAATCCTTAGCCAGTTCGTCGGTTTTGTTCTTTGTTATCAGGGTAGCAACATTACCGCAGAGGGCGATGTCTCCGCATAAAGTGACTTTCATATGGTGTCTCTATTCAACACTACGTAGTTTCTAAAACGCGATTCCTGCGGAGTGTTTGATACAAATTTTTGATCTGAATTTTCTCATCTATGTGCAGCAACCCCGATATCCAGATAATCGGTAGAAAAGCTAATATCATGACGGTGTCGTAAAATAGTGCGATCGGTAAATAGGAAGGGTGAAACATAATACTGACAAAAAAAATACCTGCCGCAATAATAAACATGCCCGCCATGCGAGACCATTCAAAAGGAATTCTGTAGAAGCGACGACCTACGAAATATAATGCACAGATTTTGAAGACGAGAGGTATAAATGTCGCTCCTATAGCCCCCCACACCCCGTATCTCGATATGAGAACGAAATTCAGAAGAAGATTCATGGCGCCCATAATCAAATTGACATAGGTCCAGTACTCGGTTTTTTTTGAAATGAGAATTCCGAAAGCGACATGATGATCCAGGGCATAAACGATATAACAAACGACAATGGCCGGTACGTAGATAGCGGCGTTCCAGTAATCATTCGGCGTTATGATTTTTATGATATCCTGGACAAAGATGGCAATGCCGAGTCCGCAGAAAAGCATGCATCCATAAAAATACGTTGTAACACGCGCAAAAAATTCAGGAGGGGCGCCCTCCTGATAAAGAGCATATCTCCTAGGTTCCCATATCTGCATAAAAGGTACTCTGACCAAGTAAAATACAATGTTACCCAATTTGTATCCCAAGCTGTATACACCTGCATCTGCCAGGGATAAAAAAGCCCTGATAAAGAATCGATCGGATGCATTTACGACGAGCGACGCCAGGTTTGCAGGAACAATAGGCAGGCTGTAACGAAGCATTTTCTTTCCGACTTCCAGTGAAAAAGAACAACCGACTTTCTTAAGCAGAAGCGGAAATGTAAATATTGTGAATAAAGCAGCTGAAATCAAATTACTGACGAAAAGACCGAGCACACCCCAATCCATCCCGGCAATCAGAAATATATTCAGCGATAACGAGAAGATCAGCCGTGATATGGACAAAGCAGCATATATTCTGGACGATTCCGTCACTCTGACATATGTATAAACGAGGTTGAGTATTTGGGCAAACCACAACTCGGCAATGGCAAGATTGAGATAGAACGCATACTCCTTATTCCCAAGGGCGAGGAAGGCTATCTGATTCGAGAAGAAAGATAAAATAGCGAGAGTGAAAAAACCAAGAATAGGGACACCGACAGCAGCGGTGCTTATTACAAGCATGGAATTACCGACTTCATTCTTATCATAATAAAATCGGTATATGGCATTAGAAATACCCATCCCTAATACCATGCTAATGACTTCAATCGTGAGCCCGACAAGTTCGCTGATACCATAATCCGTGGGCCTTAAATAATGGGTATAGAAAGGAATCATGATAAAGCCGATGAATCGGCTCAGTAACTCAGTCGCGCCGTATATGGACGTGTGGCGCACTAGATTTATGAGTTCTTTCTTAATTTCGACCAAGGGCGTACTCGTTCAAATAATACTATGAAGATAACAATCTTAGAATATAAAACTAAAGAATGAAGCAGAATATGCTTGTTTTCAAGCTTTTAACTAGTTTAAGCGGTGCCTGCAATAAAATTGTTGAATAAATAATACTCGTTGAAAAAGGGTGATCATATATTGTTTCTTTTTAACCATCTCAAATATTCTCTTGAGTTGGTTGTTGCTGAATATTTCCGGAACGCAATTCCTTTTTATTAACATATCTCTGTAGTCGTCGAGATTGTTTTCTTTAAGAAAGAAATATTCCAACTGGAATGGATAATATTTGATCAGGCCATTGGTTACATACGATAATTTTAATCGAAGATTGATATATTGCCTTCTTAATTCCTCAAGGATATTTGCTTTACGTATTCCATAAGAATCTTTGAATTTAATCTTCATTACATTTGGGAATACCCTGTGCATCGCTTCCTTGTAGAGCAATCCTTTTCGCAGTCTTAAGCTCAATCCGAATCCGAAATCAGCTAGGTCGTAATTAAAGCCAGGGCTGAATATATAGCAGTAATTAAGTCTATTATTCCCGGATTCGAGTACGTATCTCTGCAAACGGCCGTGCGAATAAAAAAACTGACTCCTGCCGACCCCATCGCCAGGGCCGAATTCTTTGGATAATTCATCGTAGACATTGCGTAAGGTGTTGTGAATAAAATCTTTTGAAAGATCGGAGTAATGTTCAATAAGTCCTACAGAACCGCCGCCATACGTTTGTAGGAAATCTTCATAATCGAAGCTCTTGTAAACATATGGACCGCTGAACAATACGTCCAGATAAACGCCATCGAAGATAGCGAATTTGTTTCTGTTATCTGTGAAATACGTTTTAAACAACGGTTCGTAAAAATATTGGTTTACGACAGCATGTACTTTCTGATCAGAAATGGATTTGTTAATCTGATCGACGAAATACTTGTTGTTTAGCTGATTATTTGAAAAGTAATTGAACTCTGCATTCAAGGCCTTGCATACTTTCTTCGCAATGATGGCTTCTTCTTTAGTGTCGTAAGTTAAAGTCGTTAGCGGATAATGTTCTGACAGGAAACAAGCGATAGCTCTGGAATCCAATCCCCCGCTTAAAGGTACGGTAAATCTCTCTTCAAGACTGGCCAATTCGACTATTGATTTTTCCAAACAATGTGAAAATTCCTCAATTAGATTTGAATCGAGGCCGTCGATCTTGCCTTCCTCTTTTGGGAAATGCCAGTATTTACGAATATATAGATTGGTCGCGTTTTCTGTGCTTCTTTCAAGAATGCTGGCATTGGAAATCCGATATATATTTCTCACAAGCGTACTATCATCCAGGAAGAAACCTGAGGTTAATATCTGGACAGCCGCATCAATATTCTTTTCCCTGCCTGTCAAATCGGAAGACACAATTCTGCCGACATCCGGAGCAAAAACGAAATATTTATCAGAGTTGTAATAAAAAAAATTCTTGCTGGCAAAGCGGTCATTGACAATTAAAATATTTTTTATATCTACTGCCAAAAAAATAAAAGATCCTTCAATCTTCTCCAGAATCTGTTTCCCTTCATCAGGAAATCGTAAGGCGATTCGGTCGATCATTTCATCGGCCCAAAACAGCCTCTTTTCACCCTTAAACTTGCCATAACCGGAAAAGGCCATCACGAAGTCATTGCTTACTTCCTTTAATGCTATATCCTTATTGTCCCCTATCTTCCTTTTTGTGATGCCGATAGAAAAGTTTTCCCGATGAATATATTGATTCTCGAAAGCATGGCCATTGACATCGTCCGACATTCTATCAAAAGACTTGCGCTTTATATCTGGATTCAATTGGATTTCGTTTCCAAAGATACCGTAGATGCCGATCATTTATCAACTGCTCCTATACTGTTGCTGATTCTTCTGCGGGTTCTTTCTTCTGATTGAGCCGGTTGACGACCACAATGATGCCTGCCATCATATACCAGATGAAAATGTAGACACTATGGGTCCCCATGCCGAGGAGCAGGCGAATAATCGTTGTGACAACAATTGCGTAGCACACAGATTTTATGACACTATTCTCGGTTGTAGTTTTTATGTATTTCCATGCGGACAAGAAATACTTTTTGAGGAAAATGAACCACACGATCGTTCCGATGAGGCCCAAATCACCCATAAGCTCACCGTAGTGATTATGCGCCCAAAGACCCCAGCCAAACCATGCCCTCCGCGCGATAGGATAGCAGCCTGGACCTACGCCGAGCAATGGTCTACGTACAAGCATTTCAAAGCCATTTTTTAAACCAACAAGACGTGACTCGCCGGAATCGTCGAGATTGCCTGTAAATGTCTTAAACATAACATCCATATAGCTGGACTGAGAAAACAACGGAATAACGAATATAACTACGACACCGACGCAGATAAGCAGGAGGCGGTTCTTGGAGAAATAAACAATGCATATCCAGAGAAAAATAAAGCCTACAAAACCGCCGCGTGAGCCGCTAATCACGAGGGCGTAGACACAGAGGAGGAATAACACGGATCCGATGACTTTAAGGATCATTTTGGGACTGCGAATGGCAAGGTACCAAAGAGCAGGCATGCCCTGCAGCGTCATGTTTGCCAGGGCGACATGTCCCGAACCCATACCCAACTCTGCCGTTGCATAATCCACACGCCCTGCGCCTAAACTTTTAACGATATTGCCCTCAAAATAGTTGAATATAGCCGAATATGCGATCATGCATGTAACGAAAGCGAAGAAGAAAAGAAATACCTGAATATCTTTTTCATTGTCGGTCAAAGTAATGATCATGATGAAGAAGATAAAGATTTTTGAAAATTCAACCATCCAATCCCATGATACATCGAAATCGAATGCCTGCAGCATGGAAATCAACATTACACCATAAAGAATGAACGTCCACTTGAAAATATCGTCTTCCTTGAATCGAATTCGCATCAAACGGCCAGACGAAAGCATTATGACGAGCATGATAACGATGCCGACGAGAAGCTCCACTCTTAGTTCAGCAAGTTGCGGATAATAAAGACCTGGACGTGTCATCATGACGATCAAATAGCAGATCAATCCATAGAAAGGTCTCTTGAACATGGCCAGGAAAGACAGTCCCGCAATAATGACCAATATCAATCTTATATCATCGGGATGAGGCATTTTAATGCTTGATCGAAATTTGAGAACGGTTGTGGTGAATTATCATGTCACGACGTCGTATATTTAATATGCTGCTTTCCTGTTTTGAAAACCTTTTCGAATGGAAGATCGCTGAAGAAAGCCTGTGTTGTTTTAACAATTCTTTTGAAGTCTCGACGGTTTATGGAAGGTTCGACGGGAACCTGCAATATCTGATCGTAGAACTGCTCGGTTACAGGCAGCGATATCTGCGGATCTTCGTATCGAGGGTTCTTGTGAAGGGGCGCATAAAGATTGAACAATTCGATCCCGCTGTTCATCATAAACTGCCGGTACTTCTCCAGATAATCATGATCGACTTTCGATTTCAAACGGAATACATATTTCGTTGCCACGTTCAGCTTCTTATCCGGCCTGATGTTTTCTGCTGGGATTTCAATAAGGTTCTTGGAATCTGAGGAAAACAAACGATCCAGTTGCTCCTTTCGCTCAAGGCGAATCCTTAACATTTCTTCGAGCTTCTTCAGTTGTTTCATGCCGATAGCAGCATCCACATTACAGAGCGACGATAAATGCCACTGCTTAGTCTCCGATTCGCGAAAGAATCTCCAGAATAGAAAATAGAAGGGGAGGGTGAAGCGCCGCCACCTGCGAAAGAGGAGAAAATACATTAACCGTTTGACCTTAGACGAAAGAGGATGATTCTTCGTCCGCGCCAGTTGAAGCTCCCTGGCAATATCATCAGAGTCTGTAATCAGCAATCCTCCGCCGGAGGCTATCATGGTTTTACCTGGTCCAAAGCTGATAACGCCGACGTCTCCAAATGTTCCAACCAGTCTGCCGTTCAATCGAGCCCCAAAGGATTGAGCGGCATCGTCAATAAGCAACACCCCCGATTTTAATCCACTTTTCGATAAGACGTCTTCCATTCGGTCAATATCCGCAGGATTTCCAAAGAGATGGGGGAAGATAATGGCCTTAACATCCCTGTCGATCAGGCCTGCGATATTTTTCACGTCAGGATTGTATTCTTCGTTCATGTCGCAGAAAACCGGGCTGGCCCCGGTTCTGACAACTGCTGTGACTACAGATTCACAGCAATAGGACGGCAAAATAGCTTTATCTCCTCGACCAATATGTCGGGTCTTCAATGCAGCATAAATAGCATCCGCTCCGCTGTTAAACCCGAAAACGTACTTTTTCCCTGTTTTCATTGCGATGGCTTGATAAAGCCTGTTTTTCTGAGGGCCTTCAATCAATTTTCCCGTGAGGAGACAATGCAATATAGCCCAATGTTCAGCCCATCCCCAGGCCGGCACGCAATAAGGCGCCATGTAGAATTGACTGACGAAGAGCGAAATGCGGGATGCGATCTTCCGGGAAAAACTCTTCATTTGATTAAATCCGATTTATGTAGATGAGCAGAAATATTTAGTTTCTGGCGAGCTGTTGAAATACGCCTAAAAAGGAGATTTATCGTCAGAGCGGCGAGGGTTATGAATATTCCTCTGGTTAAGATAACCAATTCTAAGGTATTTTACGAAGTCGGTTCTTCCCAGAAAAATTGCATAATCTGCTTTTCAACATCCTGTTAATATTTGACATCGGTCTTTTACAGGTTTATCATTTCCTCTACAAAGCATATTGGATCAGGTGGATATGGCTTTTCTTGGTCTTGAGAAATCGGATAAGAGGAGATTTTTCTTAAGTGGGATATTTCTTTTCCTTATGGGCGTCCTGTTTCTTACCAATGCAGAGCCTTATTTTCCTTGTAATAATGATTTGAGCCACTACATTGGAGCGGCAAAATCCCTCCTTGCGGGGGATGGCTACACCTTTAACGGACGATCGGAAACTCTTTATCCGCCGGGATTATCCCTTTCGATTGCAGGAATAATTTATGCCTTTGGAGATAAATATATCTATTTCTCAAGGTATGTCGCCGTATGTTCAATATTATGTTTGCTTTTTACATCTCTATATTACAAACTGCGGCATCTGCAGAATGGAATTATATATTGCATCATCATTGCCTGTTCACCCGTCTATTTCAAATATTCAACCGAATTAGGATCGGATATCCTATTCATGATGTCCTCAATGGGTTTCATTTGTTTCGCGGAGCTCATCAATAACCACGAGAGATATCTTCAGAGAAAATATCTTCCGCTTCTCGCCGGGATTTTTCTTCTGTATGCGGTTGCCGGACGTTCTATTGGCATGGCGCTTGTTGCCGCAATCGGCGCAACGATTGTCCATTCTTTATACAATCACAGAAAAACGTTATCATTCCGGGATATAGATTTTTCATTCATCGGATTTTTCGTAATGGGTCTTTCCTTCTATGTTTTGTGGTCTTATTGGTCGCATGTCAACATGACACCTTTGTATGACAACGAATTCCGCGAGTCGTACTTCCGTCAGTTCTGGCTGCTTGATCCGCATCAGCCGGATATGGGAAATGAGACGCCATTTTTCTTATTCGTGAGAATGTTAAATAATATACCCATCCAAATAGCGCATTTGGTCGAATATCTTACAAACATAGATTGGATTGAGCCATTCTGGTTGTCGCCGTTAACTATTTTTTCAGTTGTTATTATAGGAACGGGTTTAGCGATTGAATTGCGCCGGCCCTATCCGCTTGCCGGCTGGTATGCAATATTTTATGCGGTCATTATCTTAGGCTGGCCCTATAATGAGAATAAAAGATTTATTCTCGCCGCTATGCCGATCATTATCATTCTCCTGGTTCAGGGCGCTCGTGAACTTGTGAGATTTAGCCAAACAGATTTCGCTTCTATAAAGAAATATGTTTTATATCTGTCTGTTTTCAGCCTGTCCGGCAGCTTGATCCAGCTTCTTGTGACGAACACCTATTCCAGACAGGAAATAATTTTCATGATATTATGGTGCATTGTCATTTTGGCGTTCCTTTTTCCCTATCGGGCTTTGTATGTTTTCTTTTTAACTCCGCGTAGAAAGTCCTTTGCGTTGCCTTGCTATATGATATTATTTATAATCCATTCTAATTTTCTTGTGGTCACAAACATCAATGATCGGGTATCTCAACAAATTGATTATCCACTTGAAAATATATCGCTTTGGCTGAAAAATAATACGCCCTCTGTGACAACTATCATATCTCAAAGCAGCGCCCCCATTCATTATCTGACAGGAAGAAAAACAGTCCCTTTGCCGATAACCGGCAACAGGAATATTTTATCAAGCGCGATAAATAATTTTCAGCCTGAATATTTGGTCATTGATAAGACAAAATACGTACATGCTTATTACAGGCCTACAGAGGAAGAGCGTTTCCGTATTCTGGAAGTTCTATTTCCGGGCGGATTCAGAAAGGTTTATGAATATAAAGATATAGCGATTTACCATGTCCGATTGTAACTTTAGCGTCATATTGAAAATCTCTTTTGTTTTGGAATATCGATTTCGAGCATTATATGATAGATGATAACGCATAATATATCGGATTTAAAGGAAAACATTATGCGTGGCCATAAGAAGAAAACAGAAGTCTTGTTCGTATATGTTTTGCCCGAGTCCTTTAGTCTCCTGATACCTCACCCTGGCAACAGCAGCCTACAATATGGTCCGGATGCGAAACTTGGGACTTGGTGCTGCCAAAGGGTGAAAACCGCATATTGGTAAACTATAAGGGGGGCTACCTACCATATACAAAAATGCTTTGAGACAGAGCTGATTAAAGGGCAGGCCACGGGATACAAAGAACTCTGTCATGAAAAACGATCCTAGAAACGGAATTGCTCCCATGGTGTCGTTTTTCAAAAGTCTGCTACGTGTTCAGAATTCGCGCTTTGGCTTTTCTCAAGCTGTTCCACAGTTTTTGGTTTGCAGGCCGGAGTATCAGCTCACTCCTGTAACAAGGGACTTCGTTGGCAGAGAACCTTTTCTTGAAGTGATAGAGCCCTGATTCTTCTAAAGGTGTTCCATGCAGATCATGTTCGGAAACCCCTCCCAGATTAAAAATGCGATATCCCTCTTTTTGGTAATCCGTCATGCAGGTCCATAGGATAAGATCGGGAGCGGCCTTGTCCAATCCTTCCTGGTCGGCCGAGCTCAGAACATAATAGACGCTATCGTGAAAACCAACGAAGAAAGCGCCGGCTATTGCCCGCGAGCCTTCATAAGCGAGATAAAGCCGGCCAATACCGATATCGATAAGTTTCTTCTTTATGGATAGGTAATACGATTCATCTGCTACAGGAAAATCGATGTCGGCACCCTCTTTTCTTTTCTGTGTCGCCAAAGCCAGTTGCCTTAGTTCAAGCGCTTCGGAAATATCGTCGCATCTTTTCACGACAACACCTGATTTTTGACCCTTCTTAATCAAATTCCGTTTCTTGCTGTGAATCTTCTTCCAGAGATCTTCTTCGTTATCACAGAGGTCTAACAGGAATTCCCATCTCTTGCTCACGTTAAATCCAAGTTCCGGTAGGATATCGCTTCCGTAAGGCGTTCCGAAACTATGGAAAGAGATGGACGTGACGCTATCCTTTTGCGCATATTGTATAAGTTTCTCAACCATATTCCTTTGCGAGGCCGCATTCTCGGCGGCAGGCAAACTTCCGAAGGATAGCGATTTGAAAAGCTCTTTTTTAAGGAGGGTACGTGATGTTTTCAGACCAAAACTCTGAGCGATAACCTGATCGTCATTCTTCAATCTGAAGTAAACGGGGTCTGTCTTATTGACTTCACTGCTGAAAAGACTCCATTCGTATGTATGGAAAGTACATCCGTTCAGACGGATAACTTCATCGTTCCATTCTGTAGATGTCACATTCCGGACGATTTCTAAGTGATGCATGAGAAACGATTCCTTGTCCTGGAGAAGTAATCCCGGTTCACAACAAGTCAGCCAGGATATCGACGATCCTTCGGGCGGCATGGCCGTCCCATAACGGCGGTATCTGTTGTTGATGGTTTTTTGAAGTAGCCCGCATTTGGCTCAAAGTAGTTTCGATAATCTTGTCTTTATTTGTTCCGGCGATAATGTTCGTTCCCTTGGTCACGGTAATCGGTCTTTCTGTGTTTTCCCGTAACGTGATACAGGGGACGCCAAGAATGGTAGTCTCTTCCTGTATTCCGCCGGAATCTGTGAATACGAGGCTTGCATTGGCCATCAGATGCAGGAAATCGATGTATCCAAGAGGAGGAATGGCCAGAATGGATTCTGCATTGTTTTTAGTTCCTGCGGCTTGAAGAGATTCGGAAGAAGGATAGGATCTCCAATCGAAAGAGGAGTCAAGCCCGAATGCTTTAATCCGGCCCAGAGATCTCGGATGGATCGGGTAGATAATCCGCAATCGGTCTTTCAAGGTCATGACCGCGTCCAGGATATCGGAAAATATACCTTTGTCATCGACATTGGAGGGGCGGTGCAATGTCAGAATGGCGTAAGGTTTTTTCTCAGTCGCATGACTGCTCCCCGTTGTCGTATCCGTCGTTATCGGGTCGTCCAACCCCAGTTCTTTCAGGATGGTCGACTGCTCCGCTTTCTTGCGATGATGCTGGAGGGTGTCGATCATGACATTTCCCACGAAATGGATTTTCTGTTCGGAAACGCCTTCCCGTTTCAAATTTTCCGTTGCACCCTCTTCTGTTGTAAAGAGGACGTCCGAGATCGCGTCGGTCAAGACTCGATTCACCTCTTCCGGCATGTCTCGATCAAAACTGCGAAGTCCTGCTTCGACATGAACAATCAAAGGGCGAATCCGGTTACCTGCATGGTATTGTATTTTCGCGCACACAAGGGCGCAGGCGACAGTCGAATTGACATCGCCGACAACCACGACGCAATCGGGCTGCTCCTTCACTAGTACCGGTTCGAAACGCTTCATGATTTCCGCCGTCTGCTCGGCGTGGGACAGGGATCCAACCTCAAGATTGACGTCGGGCCTTGGGATCTCCAGTTCGTCGAAGAACTGTTTAGACATCGCAGTGTCGTAATGCTGCCCCGTATGTACAAGGATGCATTGCAGGCTCTTTTCCTGCTGAACGGAGGCATCGCGATTCCATTGTTCGATGGCATTGATGATCGGGGCAACTTTCATGAAATTGGGACGCGCCCCCACGACACACATGATTTTCAATAAACGACGGCTCATGGTTGTTGACCGGCTAGACGCCGGTGCTGTTCTTCCTTTCCTTGGCTGCTCGTATCATGGATTCCACGATGATCCTTTCCAGATCGAGCGATATCTCGAGCGGCATTTCGATATTGTAATCGTCCTTATACACAAAACTCTCTTTTTCCCGGTAGGCGTAGTGATGCCATACCGGAGAAAACTCCGTAATGAGAAACTGGCCGTTGCCCTTGATAATGTCGAGGTTAAGCCAGCTGATTTTAAGATCGCTGGCCAGTCTGGTCGATAAATCGAGGGCTTCCTGTGGTACGTGTCCCCAAACGCCGATACCGCCGCCATCGATATTGACCTTCCACATGGCTGCGTCGGCTTTGAATCGCCAGTGGGCCTCCACAACCTTATTGTAGCCGACGACGGTTTTCAAATCCCGGTCGTGATGGATGAATTCCTGCGCCAGTAGCGGTGCCGAAAGGAACGGGTATCTCGCTTTCCTGGCTTTGATCAGTTCCCAGTAAAAGAGCCGTTCGCTCAACATACCGGCAAAATAGAGGAGGGAGCCTGGATTAAACAAGTCCAGTTTGGAAATCTTGTAATACTTGATCAATGCTTCCCGGCTGTCGATGCGAAAGACGGATCCTCCCCCGGCACCATATCGATTCTTGACCACCATGGGATATCCGAGTTGCTTTTCTGCGAAATCGATGGATTTCTCGGATAGTAAAGGAATCGTGCGGGGCGTCGGGTACCCATGATGATGCAGATAAAGATACTGTCTGTATTTATCGTTGTAATATTTGATTCCGTTGATATCCGGGAACATGATGATATTCGGATACGCATCGTGAAGGAATGTCAGATTGTCGTAAACTTCCTGCAAAGCCAATGGATGGTTGGATGAAAACTTAAACGACGGGTAATAGATGATGAAATCGATGTCGTCGTATTTGAAATCGAGCCATCGATGATCCTCGAAATCGAGAACGGCAAGTTCGATGCCGTAAATCCTCAATTTCTCCTCGAATGCAGCGAAACGTTCTTTGGATTTAAAGAGAACGGCTTTCATATCTCCTCTTGTTTATGCCAATGGCACGTAAATGCATGGATCAATAGTCCGTGTTGATAACGTAGCGCGAAGCGCCTTCATGAGAAACGATTTGAAACGGATTGCCCACCGCCACTGAATGGTCTTCGATGGATTTGTTGACAACACAGTTGGCGCCGATGGCTGCATCGTCGCCGATGCGAATGCCCCCGATGATCTTTGATCCTGGTCCCATATAGACGTTA
The DNA here is from genome assembly GCA_963668175.1 of Syntrophales bacterium. GTDB lineage: Bacteria > Desulfobacterota > Syntrophia > Syntrophales > PHBD01. The sequence goes on along the minus strand of OY764159.1, from coordinate 4,541,036 downwards.
TCTCCGATGGAGGGAACCCCCGGGGTGCGTCCTCCATAGGTCGCGCCGATGGATACGTCCTGATTTATGTTGCAATTGCTGCCTATGACGGCCTCAGGATTGACAACGATGCCGCCGAAGTGACCGATATAAAAACCGGCGCCGATGCGTGTGTCGTATGGGATGCTGATACCGTATTTGAACTTGTAATGATGGAGAAACAGCCTGGCTAATATATAAAAAAAAAGAAAAGTTTTCTTCTTACGGAAATACTTTGCAGACCTCATCCAGAACGTATATTTAAAGCCGGGATTGAAACAAAGATTGCGGATGAATACCGCGGTATCTTTCCTTGCATTATATCGGTATAAATCGCTTTTAACCAGGTATCGATATTCACTGAAACGCATGCTATCCCATAATATCCCGGCATATCCCGTTTCTGTCGCTATCCCTTCCTCGGTGTCCAGATGACCTGTTTTTCGCCCATCATAAATTTCAAAAAAGCCCGGGCGGAAGCCAGGTTAATTAACGAGAAATAATACGGGATATAAAAAACTTTTACATGGAGATCCTTTTTCTCCAGGATGAAGGACAATAGTGCCGCCAGATAGAATAGAGCCTGCAGAATCATCAGGATGCGAAAAAAAGGATGCTCGTTCAATAATAGAAGATTGGAAACAAAGGCCGTGATGAGATACAAAAAAGCTGTGTAGCGAAGCCATTTATGAGACAAAAGTTCCCACGAGAAGAGTCCAAATCGTCCCGGGTTGAAAAGGTGCTTCATATCATGAAGTGCCCATATGGCGCGAAGCGAAACCCTCACCCGCATGCGATATTCGTCCTTCATAGAAGTAAGTGCAGGCTCCTTCAATAGTGCGGCAGGTTCATAAACCACCCTGTAACCCTGTTCTACGACTTTCAGAGGCTGAACGAAATCCGGAAGCTGGTCCGGATTCATGGGTTTATACAACGTCTTTCTCATAGCGTCGATGCCGCCATCAACGCCCACGATAGAGCCGATTTCGGACTCCAGGCTACGCAGGGTGTTTTCATATTTCATGTACGTAGAGCAGCCATCCCCTATAATGCTTCCCTGGGGGTTTGTGTATATCATCTTACCTGTTACGTAGCCGACAGTCGGATCATGAAAGTTTTGAACCAGGTATACCAAGGCCTCCGGATCATAGATCGAGTTGGCGTCTGAAAAAACGATGATTTCACCCTTTGCATGCGGTACAGCCATATTTAGTGCCGAAGTTTTGCCCGACCTTGGTTTCTGGCGGAGGAGTCTCACTGAAGGCGTGGGCATTGCCGTTTGTCTACCTTCCGCAGGTGTTTCTCTGCCAGTCTCTGTTATCTGCAATGAAGGGATAAGGGCCTGAACGATTTGATCCGTTCGGTCGTCGGAACCGTCGGAAATGACGATAATCTCCAGCTTGTCGGCAGGATAATTGAGCTTCAGCTTGTTTTTAACCGTCGCCTCAATGACGTTTTCTTCGTTATATGCGGCGATAAGAATTGTAACGTGAGGCAGGGATCGGTCTTTCTTTACGGGCTTGCTTCTGATCATGGATATGATGAACACAAGAAACGGATATCCCGCGTAAATATAGAAAAGAATGAATATGGATAGATAAAAAATGCCGGCAATGAGCAACATTGGTAAGAATTACATCCTGACGTATTCGAGAAAGCGAGGGTAGAAGGCGTCAATGAAATCAAGGCCCAGTTTCAAACCTTCCTGCTGTGTCCTGTTGTCCAGGGACACGGTAATTCTTACAAAGGCGTTATCTTCCCGGCGCGTCTTGATCTGCTGCAAAAGGAGATTGACTTTCTGGCGGAACGTGTCTTCGTTGGTCTGATCGAATGACTGAAACCAGTAAATGATGAGGTCCTTTTTTTGATTCCGTTGCGCTGTCATGAGGGAATAGGTGATGGTCTCGCGGCTGGTGGGGAGTTGATATGTCCCTTTATTGACACTAGACAGTATGAATCCCTGTCCGGGAAAACAAACCATCGGATCATGAGCGGCTCCTATCTTGCTTTTTGTAAGATAGTATCCGATGTATAGAGATACGTTTTCTTTCTCCCGAAAATAGTAACGGTTCAAATAATCGTCAAGATTCAGGACCTTGACAATCGCCGGTTCGATATCAATAGGCGCACCCGGATTCCATCCTCCCACGTTCGCCAAGATATCGTTGAGCCTGACATTTTTGCGGTGAGGTTCGGAAGTGGGCAGTCCATAAATGCACGCGAGGGCTGCCAACAGGCATACGATTAGGATAATTAACTTTTTTTGAGTTTCTTTTCCCAAATTTTCAGTACCTCCATGCCTAAGATCGTCAAAGCCAAAGCCAGTGCAAAAATGACCAAACCGAGCACTGTATGGGCCGTGCCGGCCGTCAGGTCCGTATTGAAATATTGAAAAGCCACAATCAGACTGATAACGCGAATGATATTCGTAATAACAGCTATTGGTATACCCAGGAAAAATAGTATCCAGCGAAGCGGATTCGATTGCAGGTAGAAATAGGCGACGATGGAACTCATGGCAAGCAAAGAAATAATCGATCTCATACCGCTGCAGGCGTTGACGACTTGAAGCGTGCGGTGAGGCAAATAAATCACATTCCCTTCATGATAAAGAGATATACCCAGAAGCGGAGAAATCCAGGCGCTGGCTTGAGTGACGAAAAGTTGAAGGTTGATCGTCAACGCCGAATAGATCTGTGCCGGAACCGGTATCATAAAGAGAAGAAATGCTAAAGGAAAGCCAAGTGCCCTTAACATAGGAAATCCTTGAAGATAAATGACCGCAGACGCGAGGAGCAGGATCATGGAAACGGAGGCCAGGGAGACGACTTCTGCTATTTGCGCAAGGATATAGATCAACAGGGATATCATAATGAAAACGAGACCCCATTGGGAAGGCCGCCGGAATACTTGAGCCAGCAAATGCCTCTTTTCCCATACGATATACAGGGATATCGGAATGATCAGGAACCCGTGCGAATAATCTTCATCGTTGTACCATCTACCGATAAGGGATTGAAAGACGGGATAAAAAGTCAAGATGAAGAGAACAAAGGCAGCGGCGCCGATACCGGCAAGCTTCTTATCTTTGAACAGAAGATCATTCATGGGAATCCGGATACCTTTCAAATATGATTGGTCAACATGTCCCGAACGGTTGTGAACTGGAAATCATCCAGTAACTTTTGAAAACGACGTTGCGTTTTGCTCAAGTTGATTCGATGGCGAAATTGGGAACGTAATCCCGCTCCATCTATTTTGGGCTGCTCCGGGTCGCACTCCCAGGGATGAAGGTAGAAGATAAAAGGCTGTTGGTCGACTTCGTTGATCCGTTTCAATCCGTATTTAATGAGGTGATAGGGGAATAGGCGGAAGTAACCGCCTCCCGCCACAGGGATGTTCGTTCCGAGGATCTTTACGGTTGATATGGGGAATTCCAGCATGGCGGTACGTTTCGTTTCAGCCGTTATAGGTGCGAATTCAATCTTTCTCTTTTCATCGATGCGGACGGCAAACGGGAAGCGCGGGGCATCGGGCATTCCGTAAATATCGTGATATACGGGAAAGATGCTTGAGTCGTAATGAAATCCTTCTTCTATGAGAATTTCCAAAGCCCAAAGTGTCTTAGGCGTTATCGAATAGCTGGGCGCTCGGTATCCTATAATTTCTTCTCCCGTAATATCCTGAAGTACAGCCTTGGCGCGCCGGATATCTGTTCTGAACTCATCCTTCGTCTGGTTGTATATAACCTGGTGGGCATAACCGTGGCTTGCTATTTCATGACCGGCGGCTTTAATAGCTTTTACGATATGTGGGTATCTCTCCGCGATCCATCCGAGGACAAAGAACGTGGCTTTGCAGGGAATCGTCGATCCATTTGCCGGGTCGTGTGAAGGCACTCCATCCAGAATGTTCAAAAGATTGAAGGTGTTCTTTTCGACGCGTACTTCATAATGCCCCCAGGTTTCATATTTGGAAACTGCCGAAAAGGCCTGAACCTGGAAGTAGTCTTCGACATCGATGGTAAGGGCATTAATCCTGTTCTTCATGGGTATATTTTATTCGAGATCGGGAATCGATACGTACAGCCAGACCCCAGGAAATGACAAGCTCACGCCCTCTCGATTACATATATCCATGCAACCGACAGGTCCTGTCGTGTCTTCAGGACTTTTGATGGCAAAAAAAGCTTTATAATTCTAAAGCCCTTGGAAAGACTTGTATCCGCCTTTCCCTCATCTATGGGCGTGTGTACGGCCATCCCCGCAGCTTCCGGACGCTGGGAATCGATATCCAAACAAATCTAGATGAACATGGAATATGTGATTCCATTATAGGGACGATTACTCAAAATCCCCCTCACACTCTCTTCCGGAATCATTATACGACAATTCCAGCAGGAAGTCTTGTTCCGTATTTGCTTATGGGCCTTATCTTGCCCCTTTTCCAAAAAACACGACCATGATCGTTTTGTAAATGATATAGAAATCGAGAAATAATGACATATTCTTAATATAGAACAAATCGTAGGTCATTTTCTCCAAGGTTTCTTCTTTGGAACCGGCATATACATACATGATTTGGGCCCACCCGGTGATGCCCGGTTTCACGGATAAACGTTGATCGTAGAAAGGGATTTCCCTGCGCAGGATGTTCACAAAGTGAGGACGTTCGGGCCTGGGACCTACAAATGACATATTCCCCTTTATGACATTGATCATCTGCGGTATTTCATCAAGACGCAATTTCCTCAGCCATTTCCCGACCCGCGTCACTCTTTTATCGTTTTCCTTTGCCCAGACCGGGCCGTTTGCCTCCGCATCAGTATACATCGAACGGAACTTGATCAATTCGAAACATTTTCCGTATTCCCCCACTCTTTCCTGACGGTAAAATACCGGTCCACGAGACTCCAGCTTAATGATAAGAGCAATGATCAACATAAGAGGGGCCAGGATGATCAGGCCACAGATCGACATGATGAGTTCTGTAAACCTCTTGAGTGCAAGTTGCAGAGCGGATTTTTTAAATCCTTTCGAAAAGATCATGGTACTGGGGACCAAGTGCTTGATCTTCAGTCTGCCGGTGAGGCGTTCATAGAATTCAACGCCGGGTTTGATGATTAGCCCCTGGACTTTGCACTCAAGAAGTTGCATGAGGGGAAATCCCCCCCTCCTTTCATCGAGCGCGACAATAATCTGATCGATTTTCTTGTCTTTGACGATTTCCATGATTTGCGACGGATCGCCCAGAATGGGTTTGTTATACACCAGATTTCCAACGCGATCCGGTTCGTTGGTTATGAATCCCACCAAATTGTAGCCGATGTTTTTTTGGTTTTCTATTTCCTGTGTAATCTCGCCTGCCAATGTTCCGCATCCAATGACGAGAACATTCTTGGCTACGTGTTGGATGGTGAGAATCTTCTGGTAAACCAATCTGATAGCAAGAGACGATAAACCGATCAAGAGAAAGCTGGTCAGGAAAACGTCTCTTTCGAAGGCCAGGAACGGATGAAGGAAATAGATAAACGATAGAAGGAAGGCTGCAATGACAAGGGCCTGTAAAAATCGCCAGCCGGACAATTCAAGTACATGACCCGGAGCAATTCTTTCTTCATAAAGACTCAACAAGTAAAGCGGAACGAGGATCAAGGTGATGAAAACAGCCACTTTCAAGATAAAGCTTTCATCGCCGATGATAGAAAATAACAAACCGCCACGACGTATGTAGATGCTGAAGATAAGAATCCCGATCATCAGCAGGGCCTCCAGGCTGATATAAAAAAATGCCCGGACGTCGAGATAAAGCCTCGTCTTATTTGACATTTTCACCTGGTCTGAAGTGTTTCTTTCTGAAAAAACGCGGTACGGCAATCCATTTCTTCCAGCCTTTCGGCTGAGGCTTTCGCATTTTTGAATAATACCCGTAATATCCGTCCCGGGAACCGAAGTATCTCGAATTCAGCGATGATGTCTTAAATTCAATGTCGTTCAGCACGACGCCGATGATCTTCTTCTTGTCGATTCCTTTTATGGCCTGCAGGATTGAATCGCGAGGTGTTTGTCCTGCCCGTACGACGAACAGGATGGCATCGACCATCTTCATCAGGACGGTTGGTTCCGTTGTGGCCAGCAAAGGAGGCGAATCGATGATGATATAGCGGTCCGGGTAACGGGCATTCAATTCACTGACCAGAGATTCCATTTGCTTCGAACCGATTAACTCCACCGGGTTATCCTGATTGGCCGGTCCGCCGCAAAAGAGGGTCAATTTGTCTATGTTGGTCTTGATGAGGAGTTCCGAGATATCGCTTTCTCCCTGCAAATAGTTGGAAAGACCCTTCCGGTCCGAGAGGCCGAACCAGCGGGAAAAGGATGGATTGCGAAGATCACAATCGACCAGGAGGGCATACTTCTGCAAGTCTGTTGCCAGTGTGATCGCCAGGTTGATGGCCACAAAAGTTTTCCCCTCCCCGCTTGTCGTACTGGTCACAAGAATGGTTCGCGGTATCTCTTTGGAATGAATGCTCTCTTTGAATAGGTGGGTTCTAAGCTTCTTGAACTGCTCCGAGGCGACTGATTCAGGCAGGAAGTAAGAAACCATGTTTTCGTCCAGAACCATTTGGTCCGGAGCGGTTTCAGGAACATCAGGTTCCGACTCCCTAACCTTATCCCTTTCGACCTTTTGTAGCGCTTCGAACATCTTGCCCATGTGTCCGACACCATCCTATTTTGTATTTAATATGAAATAATCCAAGGTCACAATGACCAATACGACAATAAGGGCCAATAACAATGCGATCTTCCAGTTAAACACAAACTTGCGGGTGTAAGAAGGTCCTTCCAGGTCCCTGATGACTTCCTTGATTATCGACCTTGTGATTCTCTTCTCTTCCCGGGAAAATCCGGTGATAAGAGCGTTGTCGCACACGATATTGATTAACCGCGGTATCCCTGATGAATAACGATATATCTCTTTAATCGCCCCTTCATCGAAGATATTAATATGTTTCGCTCCGGCAATCTTAAGGCGGTGAAGGATGTAATCTCTGGTATCTCTTTCGTCGAGAGGGGTTATGCGATGCCGGATCGTGATTCTCTGCTTAAGTTGGCGTAACCCCGGGTCGGCAAGCATATTATCGAGTTCCGGCTGACCCATCAGAATCAGATGGAGAAGTTTACTCTTGGCCGTTTCCAAATTCGTGAGAAGACGAACTTCCTCAAGGAGTTTCGGGCTGAGACTCTGTGCCTCATCAATGATGAGGTATACTTTCTCGTTCTTTTCGTAACATTCCAGGAGAAAGTTATGTAGCATCGTCAGACTCTGCCCCCGGGAGCGCAGTTCTTCCGATTTCAGTCCCAGGTCGTCGCAGATGTAGTTCAAAAAGTCCGTCGGCCGGAGATTGGGATTGAAGATATAAGCGGTGCGGACATTACCGTCAAGTGTGCTGAGCAGAGAATGGATCAGCGTGGTTTTTCCCGTTCCCACTTCACCTGTGACTACCGTAAAACCTTTACCTTCCCTGACGGCATATTTCAAGTTCGCCAGCGCTTCTTTATGAATGTCGCTCCGATAAAGAAAACGCGGGTCCGGCGTGATCTCAAAGGGTTTGTCTTTAAGGCCGAAGAATTTTCTGTACACAGCAGTCTATGCTACTTTCGATTCGATTTTTGGGATATTGGCGAGGACCTTGACCCCTAAAGTCATTTCCACGTCCTCGGCATCACGGAAGGAACGGTCCATCTGCTCCCGGAGCAAAGCAAGACCTATTCCACCCCCTATGGCGGCCATAAGGCCCATAAGTAAAATTTTAGGTATATTCGGCGAGAAGGGCTTTTCCGGGACGCGAGCTGGGTCGATCACCTTGAATTGCTCCCCTTTCTGGCGTCGCTCCAGATTTTCTGCCTGCTGAGCCCCCTGGCTTTTCTGCAAAAGGGCGTCATAAGCCAGTTTGGTGTTCTGGTATTCCCTCATAAGGGTAGCCATGGATTGTTCTCTCAAAGGCGCATTTTCAACCCTGGCCCTGTATTTACTCATCTGTCCCTGGTTCGCCGCCTCTTCCTGCTTCAATCGTCTTATTTCCAGATCGGTGGCAACGATTTGTCCCTGTATTTCCCGGTATCGCGGATCGTTCTTAATGGTGAGTGCCGTCCTCTTGGATTCCATATCGGCAATTTTTCTCTTGGTCACCATAACATCCGGATGGTTATCCGTGTATTTTCCCTGGAGGGATTCGAGGGTGTTCTTCAGGTTCGCAATTTCAGATTCGTATGACCCTACGGCGCCGCTCCGCCCGGATTTCGTATTCTCCGATGTGGACAACGTGCCGGACGTTTCCAGGTCCGAGAGTTGTTTCTGGAGTAATATTTTTCTGTCCTGAGCGGCTCTCAAGCTTTCAGCGACTTTCAGACTCTGGGCCTGGTACTGCTCGAATATTTTCAAATTGGAATCCCTTTGCTCCGGAAGCTCTCCCATGTATTGCCGCTTATATTCCAGGATCTGCTTATCCATCTCATCAAGTTTGGCCTTGGTGTTGCTGAGCTCCGTCGCCAGAAACTCCGTCGTTCCCATGGCCTGTTGTTCTCTTACCTTGAGGTTTTCTTCAATGAAAAGGGAGGCGAGACGATTGGCTACCGTGGCTGCCATGTTACGATCGTCGGTCATGTAGCTGATGGAGAAATAGCCCTCTTTTCCTTTCGGAAGCTCAACCCTGATATCCTTGCGCATCAGTTCCACAACCTCTTCTTTGGTACGGCTCCTTGCTTCTCTCTTATAGAGATTGAGTTCGGCTATGACTTGCTCGAGGCGTGTACGGCTCATCACTTCCTGGGCTATGGATTGGAGCCGCTCCGCTACACTGGTGGTCACAGTGGGATGGATATAGCTTTCCGGAACCTTTTGGGGGCTTACCAAGATCATGGTGGAGGCCATGTAGATCCTGGGAGCAAAAATAACGTATATGGCCGTTCCCAAAATGATTGCAGCAAACGGAACGAAGATAAACCACAAGCGCCGCCGAAGAATCTCTACGTAATCGCTAATATTATGCGGTACAGCCGGATTGATCATGTGAATCCCTCTATGATTATCGAGGTTTATACCATATACCTTTGTATTGCCTTTGATGAAAAACTTCGATAAATGTCCGTTGCATTCATGCGCGGGCAAAACACTCGTTCATCATTAGGTGAAATTACCGTAGAATTCAAGAAAATTCTTGATTTATTTAGCGGGGAGTCCCCCGAAATGCCGTATGCATGTTTCGGTGCTATATGGACTCGTCTTGCGCAAGAAGGCACTTAAAGACCGATTTCCAGTCTCTGATCTTGCGTGAGATGGTATGTGGCAATCTGGCCGTTTTTAATTGCTTTTTGTAGAGCTTTACCTTTTAGTTTCGCATTGTATTCGGTGAGCATATTCCTTGCCCTGTTCATAACCGAAAAATCAACGACTTCTTCCAGGTTGTAGTCGAACAAAAAATACATGCGGTCTTGACGGCACTTGGGGCAAAGGCATTGTTTCCCTTCGCGTATCCACTCCTGTTCATCACCGAGATATCCACACCCACCCAGTTTCTTATGGCAAACAGCCAAGCACATTATCTGCTCCTTTGTAAATGATATCGGGTTGTTGAGATTGTCAGAGCTCTTCGGCAGTAAGTGTTCTTGTTCTGTAACTGAATGATCTGTATTATGATATAGGATATCTCGGCAACGTATACAATACCGTAAAGTGTCGGGCATAATGCCAGGTATTACCTGGAACTATGCCATGGAAAGCAGATGTGATCTAAGATTGACTTTTTTGTTGGCCAACCCCAGTTTCTTTCTGATGTGTTCTCTGTGAAAATTGACGGTTCTTTCGGAAATGTTTAATAACTCGGCCATTTCCTTGCTGGTTTTTCCATTTTTAATCATGGCGGCCACTTGAATCTCCTGTGGCGTTAAGTTCGGGTATTTATTTGAAAAATTATGCAAGAATGGGGAAATAATATTGCTTATATTATCCTCAATGAGACGGACGTAGGCCCGCTGATTGGCATCCAGGTGCCCCTTATTAAGTTTTTCTAAATAAGGCCTGATGAGGTCGTTCACGTTGGTGAGAATTTTCTCCTCCATTTCCGCGTTATCCGTTTCTCTGCGCTTCAGGAGAACCGCCAGGGCCGTGTTTATTTCCTCCAGTTTGTGACCCTTCAATTGCAGTTCTCGCTCTTTTCCATTGACGATTTCCTCCAGGCGTTTCAACTCTGTAATATCATAAAGGGATATCACCTTTTTCATTCTGCCGGGCAAGGTATTCATGAAGATGACTGCAGCGATTTTATTCTGATTCTTATCAATAAAATGACATTCCAAAGATTCGGTGGGATCCGTTCTCTGGATATAATATTTTCTGAATTTACTTAAATCCTCCGTGAGAATGAGATCGGTAATCCTTTTCTGCCCTTCCAATTCGCTTTTGGAATACCCGAGGCGTTTTAAGAACATCCTGTTGGCCATGCTGATCGTTGCGTCCTCTTCTATCATGACAGTCGCGTTGCCCGTCGTTTCAAAAATAGTCTGAAAATCGCTTTCGGATTGATCCCATCCTGTCCGTACGGATTCCCTGTTGGTTACATCATCGATCAACTCAATTGCCGCGGTAATCTGCCCATTTTGATCTTTAATGGGGGATGACACGACCCGGTAATTGATAATGGCGCCATCCTTGGGCGTTTCGGTTATCGCCTCATGAATTTGGCCGTCTTGAAGGGTCTTCCATGTCGGGCAGTAGTGACAGATGCCGTCTCGTCCCGGTATGTTAAACACCTCGAAGCAGTAAGGCGTTTTTGACGTGTCCACATGAGGGAACCATTTCTTCATCTGGTCGTTCAGGGCTAATATTTCCATGTTTGGATTGATAAGAGCGGCTCCTACGCCAATAATATCGATGAAACCTGTAAAATTATCGTCAGAAATCAATAAAGACTCATGGGTCTTTCTGCGTTCTTCGATTTCGCGAAGGAGCTGACGGTTCATCTCCATGATCTTGGAAGTGCGATCGCTCACCAGCCATTCCAAATGGTATCGAGCTTCCCTTAATTTGTCTTCGAGAGTTTTCAGCTCGGTTATATCTCGTATGAGAATGCAGCATCCTTCAAGGTCGCCGGACTCATTCCTGTTCGGTATATAATTGGCTTCGTAATAAACAGCCTTTCCATCCGGCAGATGCATCACGTCCTTATGAAGCATGTTTCTGCCCGACAGGATAAAATCAACATTATCGACGATGATTCTATACCCTTGATGAGCCTTTATTTCGCGTATCGTTTTGCCGATGGCCTCTTTGGAATGGACTCCAAACCAGTTCTTAAACGCCTGATTGACGAACTGATAGCGTTCAGTCGTATCGATGAACGCAACGAACGTTGGAAGATTGTCCGCCGAATGACGAAGTTTGATTTCGGATTCGTATAGAGCCGTCTCCGCTTTCTTGCGGGAAGTGACATCGCGGATATTGCATTGGATAACTCTTTTGTCATCGACGAGATAAACATTGCAGACAAATTCGACATCTATCTTTCTTCCGTCTCTGGATTCCAGCTGCATGGAGTCGTTTTTGAAGTACCCTTGCATGACTCCGAAAGATGCCTCCGTGATACCCGTTTCCTTGAAAGGGGCGACCTCCCATATTTTTTGCCCGATAAATTCTCTTCTGGGGTATTGCAGTAAGTTTTCCAGAAAAGGATTCACATCCATAATTTGTCCCGTTTCGGCGCTTAGTATTAAGATGCCGTCCGGGGCAGCCTCGAACAGACGACGATAAGCGAGTTCGGATGTTCTGAGAGCGTCGATCATTGATATCTTATCTGTTTCCAGTTGGTCCATTTGCCGAACCAAATGGCGCAATCCGACCAACTCATCCGTACTGTCTTCTCTCTTTTTTACCATGTCAATTCCACGTCTTATCGATGTGCGTGATCTATATCTTGTGGGTAAATACACTCATGATATGAATACTTCATTTTGCAAGAGCCAATCAAAGGGACCGACTCCCTTGGGTCGAGGGCAACATTTTACCAGAAGAACCATTGTTTCGTCGTCAGGACGTATATTCCCAGCAATGCATTGGTTGCGGCGTGGGCAATAATGCACTGTGCGATGCTCCGCGTGTGTAGCAGAAGGAGATTATAGGCTGCACCGGCCATCATCCCGGCAAGCCAGAGATTGTGTTCCAATCCGAAGAGAACCGTTGTTACGACGAAGGCTGTCGCAGTCATCTGACCGATTCTTATGTCCGAAAAGGAAGTGCCGGTAAGGTAGCGGATCAGAAATGATCGCCAAAAAAGCTCCTCCATAATCGGTACGATGATAACCGCTCCTATCAGACGGACCGTTATCATGAAATATTTAAGTCCGTCGTTGACGAAAATCGAAGGATCGAATCCCGCTGGGTTTCCGAATACGGCGAAAGGCCATATCATCCAAATCCACAGTACAAAGACAACAACGCCTGTGATTATGCTGATGAAGCTCAAGCGATATTTCAAAATATCCTTTGCATCAATCTCTGTATAAGCAGAGCGCCACAGCCAGAGGATCAACCCTACCAGCGATATCTTAACCGGATATAGAAACAGGAAGAAGGTTTCCGATATATTTACAAGTCCTTGAATTTTAAGAAAGTGCAATAATTCATCCAATCCGATAAAAAGCATGAACAGGGCAAAAGGGGCAACTCTTGGCGCGACCGTTCCGGATGAAATTCGAGATAAGGACATGAGCGATACCATCCTGATGAATTCAATAGCGGTTCGATGAATTCCTCCGCAAACGAGCATCGTGAAGAATAAAAAATCTAAGACGACTCCGGTTGCGTAACAGGGATTCCTTCCCGCGACAACTTTGGCGATCAATGATCGTCACACTGCTATCTGAAGTGAATTCGATAACTTGAAAAATCGGCTTTGATCAGCAGAAAGCGCAATATATTCTATTGAACTTGCCTGATAGGAGTTCCATCACGATACAGGAATAGCAGAGCCGTCAGTCAATCGCATTCCAACACCTATCGTTCATCCGCCTTTTAAAAATTCTATTCGTCGCAGGATCGAGAATTTATTTAAATTTATAAATCCATTGTCACACGTAAAAGCGGTCCGCTGATATCTGGCAAGTGCCTAAAGTGATGCTAATATTAAGCTGATAAGGTTCCATAGTCAAGATAAAACAGGATTGGTAAAAACGTCCGATCAGCTTATCGGCTGCTTTGGAAAGAACGGCATCAGGGACCACTCCTAAAGATCGAAAATACCGGCGGGCGCTATTATATGACGAGATCTAAAACAAGAAACAGAACCGCCGATAATGCTGCCGCCATCGGAATAGTCAGTACCCAGGCCCAAACGATTTCACCGGCTATTCCCCAACGTACGGCCGTCAGCCTTTTGGTGGCGCCAACACCGACGATGGCGCCGGTGATGGTGTGGGTAGTGCTCACAGGTATGCCTCCAAGGGAGGCGCCGATAATCGAAATGGCGGCCGCGGCTTCTGAACAAAATCCCCCCATGGGCGTGAGCTTGGTGATTTTGTTGCCCATGGTTTTTACGATCCGCCACCCGCCGGCCATGGTTCCCAGGGCGATGAATACGTAGCATCCGAGCATAACCCACGGAGGTACGTGAAAGGTAGGCCCTAAATAGCCGCCGCTGAAAAGTACGATGGCGATGATGCCCATGGTCTTTTGAGCGTCGTTCATACCATGGCTCATACTGTATACGGCCGCAGACGCCAACTGCAGTCTCCGGAAAATGGTGTCCGATCGGCGTACGTTGCTGTTTTGGGATAGATTCAAGGCAAGGATCATGATGGAAAATGACAAGATCATACCTAACAGTGGCGAAATGACGATAAAAAGGGTCGTCTTGATGATGCCCTTCCAGACCAGAATATCCGCGCCGCCCTTGATGACGCCGGCACCGATCATGCCGCCGATGAGGGCATGGGAAGAACTGCTGGGCAGACCGAGCCACCAGGTGATGAGATTCCAACTGACGGCCCCCAAGAGCGCCGCCAGGATAATCAGATTATCGACGATATTCGGATCGATGATGCCGGTGCCTATGGTTTTCGCCACGGGAATACCGGCGACGAAGAAGGCCATGAATTCGAAGGTGGCCGCCCAGATGACGGCTTTGACCGGCGTGAGAACACGGGTGGTTACGACGGTGGCAATGGCATTTGCCGAGTCGTGAAAACCGTTAATGAAATCGAAAACAAAAGCTATAATTACAATTGTTATAATTAAAGCTAATGAATGGCTATCCATGCTTCAGGATAATTCCTTCCACAATATTGGAAACATCCTCACATGTATCGAGACCTTCTTCAACCCTTTCCAGAATTTCTTTCTGCTTGAGCAGCTCAACAGCATCCTTTTCCCGCTCAAAAAGCCTCGCTATCGCCTGCCTTAAAATGTAATCGCCTTCATTTTCCAGGGTGTTGATCTCGACACAGGTTTTGATGGCCATCTCGGAATTCTTCTTATTCCGGAGCGCGTGGACAATGACCTTCACAAGCGCGATAGCTTTTTCCAGCGTCAAGGCTAATTCCTTGATTTCATTGACGGGCGATTTGACCTTATAAAGATATAAACGAACGGCGGACGCCTCAATGATGTCCAGAATGCTGTCCATTTTGTTGGCAAGGGCATAAATATCCTCACGGTCCAGCGGGGTTAAAAACGTCTGGTGCATCTTGGCGTATATCTGGTGGGTTATCTTGTCCGCTTCGTGTTCTATTTCCTTCAGCGTAGAGACTTTGGCCTCGGAATGTTCGTAATTGTCAAGAATATCGAGAAATAACTGTCCGCCTTTTTCGATTTTATCCGCCAACTGCTCAAAATGGTCAAAAAATTTTTCTTCTTTAGGAACCAAAAACATGAAGAAAGCCTCCTGTCGAATTCTTAGTGGTTATGTTCCCTGATTATTTGATAGGTTAATTGTCCATGACGATGACAGGATTGGATGTCGAAATGCCGAAGGCATTGAAAATGCCTGAAATCGAGCTTCTGCGGTTCGTGTCGCTCTTGTTCAGCCGATCTCAAAGGGATGTATCAGAAAAATAGCGCAACATGTTTTGCTGCGCTATTTGTTCATTTCATGGTGCCGAAGCCGGGACTTGAACCCGGACGGGCGTGGCCCACTACCCCCTCAAGATAGCGTGTCTACCAAATTCCACCACTTCGGCATGTATTTTATCGTGGTGTGCAAATTCCCTACTGATTCTCCGCAGAACCTCTCAACCTATCGAAACAGGTTTCTTCTTATTTTATCTCCTTTTAACAGTTCACTACTTCCCCGGCGCTGCAGGAGGTGCCGGCTGTCCTTGTGCCGCCGGTGCAGACGGCGCCTGCGGTTGCTGCGCCGGAACCTGCGGCGCGGCTTTCGTATCCTGCTGTTTGGCACCTTTCATGAGAGACCCGCCGCCTGAACTATAGAAGTATGGATGGGATAGGGCCAAAGAGGTCAACATAAAGACCACAGCCACCCATGTCGTCATCTTGCTCAGAAATGTGCTGGGACCGCTGCTTCCAAAAACCGTCTGGCTCGACCCGCCAAAAGCAGCCCCCATGCTCGCCCCTTTGCCAGCCTGCAGAAGGACAACAAGTACCAGCACAAAACAGACTACTACGTGAATAATAGTGATAAATATCTGCACTTAACCGCTCCTTGACTTTGCGAGATATTTTAGAGATCTTATCTGGTATGAAATGATCTCCGCCGGGTATCTCTTCCCTTATGATTTCCGGACCCTGTTAGGGTTTATCCTCTATTATCCTACAGTCTTGCCACGAAACCGATCATTCATAGCCGGCAATTCTGGCAAACGATTCAACCTTTAAGCTGGCACCGCCGACGAGAACACCGTTGATGGCTTGCTTTTCCTTGAGTCCGGCAATGTTATCCCCGGTGACGCTGCCGCCGTAAATAATGCTTGTCTGACGCGCAACCTGGTCACCGCATTGGGATGACAGCAAATGTCTGATATGAACATGAACATTTTCAGCCTGTTCCGGCGTTGCTGTTCTTCCCGTGCCTATGGCCCATACCGGCTCATAGGCGATGACGAGCCGTCCTATATCACCTGCCCCGAAATTATTCAATCCTTCTTTTAACTGTTTTTCTATGACCTCAAATGTTTCTTCCCTCTCGCGTTCCGGAAGCGTCTCTCCTATACAAAGGATCGGCACCAAGTGGAACGCAAGGGCCATTTTAATTTTTTGATGAATAATATTATCGCTTTCGCCGAAATGTAATCTCCGCTCGGAATGTCCGATAATAACATATTGACATCCCGCTTCGGCCAGCATTCCCGCCGATATTTCTCCCGTAAAGGCGCCGTCACGATGGTGATGCAGATTCTGGGCGGCAATGCCTATTGGCGATCCCTTCAAAGCGTCAGCAATGGAGCGTATGGCGGTAAACGGAGGTGCAATCACGAGATCGCACTTCGCCGGATCCGTATGAAGTTTTCTCAAAGACTCGGCAAAAGCAACCGCTTCACTGATCGTCTTGTGCATCTTCCAGTTGGCAACAATGAATGGTTTCGTCAATGCTCGTCTTATCCTTTACGACTGATGTAGATGGCAAGGTCTCTCATTCTGCATGCATAACCGCTTTCGTTGTCGTACCAGGAAAAGACTTTGACGAAGTTGCCGTCGATAACCGAAGTCAGGGGGGCATCCACAATGGATGAATACGGACTGCTTGTGAAGTCGACACTGACCAGTTCCTCATCGGAATAGGCCAGGATGCCCTTCAGTTTTCCTGCTGCCGCATCCTTCAATGCCCCGTTGACATCGTTGACGGTGACCTTCTTTTCCACTTCGACGGCGAAATCGACGAGGGACACGTTCGGTGTCGGCACCCTCAGGGCGACGCCGTCGAGCTTGCCTTTAAGCTCCGGGATGACTTCCGCAACGGCTGAAGTCGCCCCCGTCGACGTCGGAACGATCGACATGGAGGCCGCGCGCGCCCGCCTCAAATCCTTGTGGGACCCGTCAAGAAGCCTCTGGTCCATTGTGAAAGCGTGGACGGTCGTCATGAAGCCCTTGACGATTTTAAATTGGTCCTGAAGGACTTTCGCGACCGGCGCAAGGCAGTTTGTCGTGCATGACGCATTGGAGATGATGTGGTGTTTCTGGGGATCGTACGAGCCCTCGTTCACGCCCATGACAAATGTTCCGTCAATACCCTTGCCGGGAACGGCCAGAATGACTTTCTTGGCCCCTGCTGCGATATGGCCCGACACTTCGTCTTTCTTTCTGAATTTGCCCGTCGATTCTAGGACGATCTCGACGCCCATGGATTTCCAGGGCAATTGTGCCAGATTGGATGTTTCGCTCGTAATCGTGATCTTCTGGCCGCCGACGATCATGGTATTGCCTTCCGTGGAGACATCGGCCTCAATCTTGCCGTGGACGGAATCGTATTTCAGAAGGTGTGCCAGCGTATCCACTTTCGCTCTCGAGTTGATGGCCACGATCTCGATGTCGCCGTTGCCCAGGCAGGCCCTGACGATATACCGACCAACTCTGCCGAACCCATTGATAGCTACTTTAACAGCCATATGTCGCTCCTTGTGAATGGATTTTAACGGGGCCTGATCTTAATGATCCCCCGTATTTTAGTCAAATGTTTTTTTATCAGGCAACTATACGGAATCACAAAATATATCCGCGGAAAAGATGTAAATCTTTGCGTCCTTATCCTGCCACGCCCGGGGGGAAAGTCCCGCCTTATAGCAGGTATGTTCGAGAAAGGTCTTCCGGTCCCATCCGTATTCCGTTGCGACTTGGGGAAGGAGCAGGCCGGAGTGGAATCCCTTGACGATATATATCCCGTGGACGCCTACCTCGATTTCGTCCACATTTTCTATTTCCTTAAGCGGCGTCAAGACGGAAATCTCGAATGACAGGAGGGGCAATTCCTCCTTCGTCACAGGCGGGAATCTCGGATCGCCGAATGCGGCCGCCTGGGCCATTTCATCTATGGTTTGTCCGAGGGGCTTAACGGCCTGGATGTAACCGATGCAGCCGCGCAACTGCCCTCTTTTCTTTAAGGTGACGAATGCCCCCCGTTTTTCTTTCAAAACGGGCATGTCGGGTGTTTTCTTCTCCCGCGTATCGTTCCCGGCCAGCCGCGTCTTCACTGCGGTTTTGGCTATGTTGAGCAGATGCTCTTTTTCGCTTTCCGTCAGATTCACAGGCCCCCCAATCTGTCCTGAGACTGTGCTTTATGGTTTCCAGAATACGGCGGCGGCGTAGCCGACAACCCGGTCCCTGTCCCCCGTAACATCGCCGGAATTCGCGTATTTAAGCACTTTCGCTTCGGTCGCTCCCCGCATGCCTGCCGCCATCATGGTGACGGCGGCGGGTCCTCCGCCGCATGCCTCGCCGCGGCCCGTCTTGAGATCGTTCAGAAGTCCGACGGCATCCATCTTATCGAGATGCTGCAACACCGTCTGATCGATACTGACCGCCCTGCGGTAATCGTGGAAGTGTGATAAGTCGGAACTGCCCACGATCAAGACCTGCTGATCGCCGGCGGCCTCCGTTATCGATTTGGCAAGCGATTCGCAGGTCCTTCTATCCTGGCTGCCCATAATGATGGGTACAAGGAGGAATGGACCGAGAACGGTCTGCAGGAAAGGCAGCTGTATTTCGAGGGCATGTTCCTGAATGTGCGCCGCAGGTGCATCGCTGATGATCGTGCTGTTATTGATAAGGAAGTCCGACATCTCCGCATCAACGGGTACGATGCCCAAAGGCGTCTCATAGCCTCCCCGGCGGTATATGGAGGCTCCCGGAAAGGCCATGCGGTGCGACGGGCTGATGACGATGACCGTGTCGTATCGCTTGCCCCGGATGGGTTTATAGGCATAGGCGGCCACGCCTCCTGAATAGACGTAGCCTGCGTGGGGCGCTACGACGCCCAATATCTCGCCCTGTATGTCTCCTGATGATGCCTCTTTTAAATACTCTTCAATGTCTTCGCGCAAGACATCGGGATTGCCGGGGTACCATGAACCTGCAATGATCGATCTTCTTGTCTCGCCATTCATGATTTCAACCTCCAGAACATGCCCTCCGGGGTATCGGAAATCTCCACCCCCATCTCTGCCAGTTTTCTCCTGATGGCGTCCGACTCATCCCAGCGGCCGTCCTTTCTCAAGGCTTCCCGCTCTTCGATGAGCTTCAGCGTCGCGCTGTCGATGATCTGTTTTTCAAAGTTCATAACACCAAGGACCTTATCGATCGAGGTCATCGTCTCCAGGATGCGGTCCCTCTCTTTTTCCGTCAATTGGCCTTGGGAGAGCGGAAGATTCACCTTCTTGACGAATTCGAAAATCGACGCCAAGGCCCCCGACATGTTGAAATCGTCATCCATGGCCTGGGCAAAACCCTGCTTGAGGTCATAAATGAGCTGTTCCGTATCGGGATGACCGCTGCCGGGGGTGAAATACATCAGCCTTTGGATGAACCGATCGAGTCTCGTCACGGTGTTCTTGGCCGAGGCCAGGGCTCCGAAGGAAAAATTCAGCGGTTTTCGGTAATGGGCGCTGAGAAGAAAAAATCTGATCTCCCGGCCGGCGTATCCCTTTGCTTCCAGTTCCTCGATCGTCAGGGTGTTGTTCAGGGATCGCGACATCTTCTTCCCCTCGATCATCAGGAGCTCCGTGTTGAGCCAGTAATTGGCCATCTGCTTCCCTGTCGCAGCTTTTCCGATTGCCATGACATTTTCACAATGGGGGAAAATGATGTCGGAACCGCTGGCATGAATGTCGAACGATTCATTGAGGTATTTCAGTGAGATAGCCGCACATTCCAGATGCCAGCTGGGCCGGACGCTCCCCCACGGGGTCGTGAAATAAACACCCTTCTTCAGTTCCTGCAGGGTGGATCTTTTAAGGAGGGTGAAATCGACGGGACTGTCCTTGGCATAATCGTCCTGGTCGATGGTCTTGCCCGGTTTAACTTTCTTGAGGTCGATGTTCGACAATACGCCGTAATCATCTAGTTTGGAGATATCGAAATAAACGGACCTCAGTTTTTCATAGGCATAGCCTTTGTCGATCAGCCGCTCCGTGAGACGGACCATGGCGTCGACATTCTCGCTCGCCTTGGGATAAGGTTCTTCGTGCTTGATGTTCAGTTTATCGATGCCGTTCATGAAGGATGCAGTGCATTTTTCCGAATAGGCCGCCATCTCCATGTTGGCTCGCTCCGCGCCGCGGATGGCGCGGTCGGCGAGATCGATGATATTCATGACATGCTTCACTTGGTATCCCTTGTATTCAAGATACCGCTGGATCATATCGGACACGACAAAACGGCGGTAACTTCCGATATGCGGAACCTCATGAACGGTGGGTCCGCACGAATGCATCAATACGGTCTCAGGGCTGATCGGTTTGAAAAACATTTTTTCTTTCGTCAGCGTATTGAAGACCCGGAGCGTCGTTTCCTGTTTATCCGTGAAGAGCTCCGTGCTTAGATATCTTTCGCCGCTGTCCGGGAGGATGACGACCACCAATCCTTCGCTCATGGTTTTGGCCTTCTCAATCGCGACGTGCATGGCTGCGCCTGAACTCATCCCCACCAGGAGTCCCTCTTCCCGGGCCAGGCGCCTGGCCATCTCGAAGGCGTCTTCATCGAGGATGTTGATCTTTTCATCGAGGCGGCTCTTGTCGAAGATTCCCGGCCGGTAAGATTCCTTCATGTTCTTGAGCCCCTGGATCTTGTGCTGCAGGTACGGCTCGACGCCGATAATGCGAATGGCCGGATTGTACTCCTTGAGGCGCATTGAGACGCCCATTGCCGTTCCTGTCGTTCCAAGGGTGGCGACGACCATCGTCACGGCGCCGCCCGTCTGTCGCCAGATTTCCTCGCCCGTACCGTGATAATGCGCCAGGACGTTGTCTTCGTTATTGAACTGGTCCGTGCCGTAATATTTATCCGGATGTTCCCGGAGCATTTTGTAGACCGTCTCGATGGCGCCGTCGGTGCCGAGATTCGCCGGCGTGAAAAGCAGTTCCGCTCCCATGGCTTTCAGGATTTTCTTTCTCTCTTCGCTTGCAGCCTCCGACATGGCCAGGCATAACCTGTAACCCTTCGCTGCCGCGATAAAGGCCAAACCGATCCCCGTATTGCCGCTGGTCGCTTCGAGGATGATTTTGTCCCGGGTCAGTTCGCCGCGACGTTCCGCACCTTCAATCATGGCGAAAGCAACACGGTCTTTAATCGATCCTCCCGGGTTGAAACTCTCCAATTTCGCGAATATTTTTACATTATTATTCTGATTTAGGCGTTTGATTTCGACAAGAGGCGAGTTCCCAATGGTTTTGGTGATGTCCGTAAAGAAATCTTGCATGGTGAGAGTGGTTTCAGCTGTTAAATTTGGTGATGGGAATTTTAATGAAGTGAATGCCCTCTTCAACGAGCGCTTCTTCTTCGTTCCTTGTCGTTGTGCCTTTAATATTCCGCTGTTCTTCCTCACCGCGATGTATTTTCAGGGCAACATCGGCAAATTTGTCACCGACATCCTCAAAATTCCTGTTGATGAAGTCATGCAGCGCATTCAAGGTTTGGACAGGCGACATCCCTTTGGGGGACTTCTCATAGGAGGGTGTATCCTTACCCATGACGGTCAGCGACGACAGAACAATCTCCACTCCGGCATCACCGCACACCGGGCAAAGGATGAGATTTTTCGATTTTTGTTCCTCAAAGGCGTTCCGGTCTTGAAACCAGCCCTCAAACTGATGCTTGTTTTTGCAGCGCAATTCGTAAATAATCACTTTTCCGCTCCATATATCGAATATGTTGCCCGTTTGCGTTGCCTGCTATCATATCTTCCCCGCAAATGGAAGCAATAAACCGCGGACGGTTCATGCCGCCTGTTGTCGGGGCCGGCCGGTCGGCTAAAATCTTGCCCGCCCGTATAAAAAAAGAATGGACATTTAGAAACAAATTTTATATCGTGCCTGCCGTGTCGGGATGTGGCCCAGCTTGGTAGGGCACTGCGTTCGGGACGCAGGAGTCGCGCGTTCAAATCGCGCCATCCCGACCATTTTATATCAACTTCCTACCTTTTCGGCAACAGCTGATTCTTGACAGGCCGTGTTGATCGTCAACCGACGACGGATGCCATTTTGAAGATGGGGAGGTACATGGCGACGATCATGCCACCTACGACACCGCCAAGGAAAACCATCATGAACGGTTCCAGCAGGGCGGTCATCGCTTCGACAGCGGCATCGACTTCGTCGTCATAGAAGTCGGCAATCTTCGAGAGCATGGAATCGAGAGCGCCTGTTGCTTCCCCGACGGAAATCATCTGTACGACCATGTTCGGAAAAAGCTTGGTCTCCATCAGCGGCTCGGCGATGGTTTTACCTTCGCTGATGCTCTGTCTGACTTTGAGAAGGGCGTTTTCGATGATGACGTTTCCGGCGGTCCTGCTCACGATGGTCAGGCCTTCCAGGATCGGAACGCCGCTGGACATCATGGTGGACAATGTTCTCGTGAATTTTGCGACCGCCACTTTTTTCAGGAGGGGACCGAAGACGGGCGATCTCAGCGCCAAATCGTCCGTGATGTATTGACCTCTTGCGGTTTTTCTGAATGTCTTGAAGGCGAAAACGATTGCGACGATAATACCCAGCATGATCCACCAATAACTCTGTGCGAATTGACTGGCATTAACCAGGAACTGCGTGGGAGCAGGCAATTGTCCGCCCATTCCTTCGAACATTTTCTGGAAGACGGGAATAACCTTGATCAACAGCAGAGCGACGACGCATAAGGAGATGACGAGAACGGCTGCCGGATACGTCATGGCGCCCTTTACCTTGCTCTTCAGTTTGGCCGCCTTTTCCAGGTAAGTCGACAAACGGTTCAGGATGACGTCCAGGATACCGCCGCTTTCGCCGGCGGCGATCAGGTTGACGAAGAGCTGGTCGAAGATATCCGGGTATTTCTTCAAGGCGTCGCACAATGTCGAGCCCCCTTCGATATCGTCCTTAACCGCGAGAATGACTTTTTTGAAGGTCTTGTTTTCCTCCTGGCCGGCCAACAATTCCAGGCACTGAATCAAGGGAAGGCCCGCATTGATCATGGTCGCAAAAATACGGCAGAAGACAACGACGTTCTTCTCCTTCACTTTTTCCTTGAGAAAAGGCAGATATTCCAAGATATCCTTGGGTTTGGCTTTTACGGTGATCGATTTGAAGCCTTGCTTGCGGAGAATGGTTCGTACGGCGGCCTGATCGACGGCATCGATTTCACCCGTTCGCTCAACGCCTTTGCGGGTTGTCGCTTCCCATAGAAATACCGGCATAGTTCATTCCCTTTCTTCCGTTGAAAACAGTTGATTTGGTATAAATGTTTCTGCTTTCGACATCAATGCATATTTAATGTACCCTGCCTGTGCAGGATTTCATAAATGGCGATACCCGCGGCGACAGACACATTTAATGAATCGATCTTTCCCAGCATGGGGATGGATACCAGAAAGTCACATTTCTTCCTGACAAGTTCCCTGATTCCTTTCCCCTCGCTTCCCATCACCAAGGCGACCTTTTCGTCGAAATTGACGGACCGTATGTCGTCACCATCCGGCGCATAGGTTCCATAGGCCCAGAATCCTTTCGTCTTGAGATATTCTATCGTATTGGCCAGGTTTGAAACCATGGCTATCGGCACATAGTAGGCCGTTCCGGCGGACGCCTTTACTGCAGCAGCCGTTACCGGGGCGGCCCTGTGTTCCGGGATGATCACACCGTTAGCCCCCAGGCAATGAGCTGTCCTCACCAAAGATCCAAGGTTCTGGGGATCCGTTATGCCGTCCAGGATGAGGACCAGGTCGCGACGGAGCGACGCATGGCGGTTGGCGATAATATCGTCGACGTCGGCATATCCGTAATCCTTGCACAAGCCGATGATTCCCTGATGCGACTCCCCCGGTGCCAGTTGTTCCAAATGGGACTTGTCCCTGAATTCAACGGGGATGCCTTCACGGGCTGCCATCTGGAGGATGGTCTGCACGGGCTTCCCCGCTTTCGATCTCATGACGATGATTTTTTCGAGGCCTCCCCCGACGGTCTTTATTGCCTCCATGACAGGATTAATACCGTATATCATCTGCATGATATTTATTCCTGTGATCTCCGTCACGATCTTGCGCCGCTGGTTGCTCCGACCGTGTGCCGGCAGACGGAAGATTCATATCTGCCGCTCGGACATACCTGTCGCTATTTCCTGGACGATCTTCCGAGCTTCATCTTCCGGGTTCTCGGCCGTACGAATCGGTCTGCCCACAACGATATAATCGGCGCCTTCTTTAATCGCTTCCGCCGGCGAAAGGGTCCTTTTCTGATCATCCCCGGCCACCAACCGGGTCCCCCGGATGCCGGGCGTTACGATGACAAAATCCCGGCCGCAGGCCCTGCGGATGGCGGCCACATCCTGGGCTGAAGCGACAACCCCGGGAATGCCGGACGCTTGGGCCATCCGGGCCAGCCTGACCACCAGTTGATCGGTTGTCTCTTGGAATCCCAGACTGTCTAGATCTTTGTTGTTCAAACTGGTCAGCACTGTGACCGCGAGAATCAGAGGCGGCGGCTGGCTGTTTTTTGCGGATAAGGCATTAACTGCTGCCGCCGTTTCTTTCAGCATCGCCGCTCCGCCCATGGCATGGACATTGAACATGGCGACCCCCAGTTTCACCGCCGCTTCTGCTGCTCTGGCCACGGTATTGGGGATATCGTGAAATTTCAGGTCGAGAAAAACCCTGCCGCCGTTCTTCTGGATATCCCAAACAAGATCGGGACCAAAATGCGTAAAAGCCTCCTTGCCCACTTTAAAGAGTCCCACGTGATCTTTCAGGCGCCTGACCCAGGAGAGGGCCTCGGCCGGATCGCCGCCGATATCCAGAGCAAAGATGAGTCTGTCGCGGGGTGAGCTAGTCTGTATATTCTTCATCGCCGACAAATTCCGTGTCATCAAGGAGAGGTTTGAATTCCTCTTTTACCCGTTCAAGATATTCGGGATGCGCATAAGCGACCTTTCCGTCGGCTATTTCGCGCAGCGCCGCAACAATCTCTCTGTTGTTCTTGACTTCGGTCGTGGGCTTCGATCCTTTTAACAGCTGCTTGGCGCGCTTGGCTGTTAACAGAACGAGGGCAAACCGGTTCCTTGCCTGTTTCAGGGAATCTTCCACCGTAATTCTGGCCATTTATTTTAAACCTCCGTTAGTTAAAAAAATCGTTGATTCTTTCCTGCAATCGCTCTCTCCGGCACTTCTCCGCGACATAGATGGATTTGAAGCGGTCGATGGCCGTCTCCAGATTGTCATTAAAAATGATATAGTCGTACAAACCTATCTCTCTGATTTCGTTCAGGGCGTTGCGCAACCTCTTTTGCAGGGCGTCGTCGCTTTCGGACCCCCTTTTGCGAAGCCTCACTTTCAATTCGTCAAGACTCGGCGGCAGGATGAAGATGAAGATGCCGGGACCGAAATGATTCTTCAGCGTCTTGGCCCCTGCCGACTCGATGTCCAGGATGAGATCGCAGCCTCGTTCCAGAAAAGCGGCCATCGTCTTCGTAGATGTTCCATAATAATGGCCGTAATTTTCCGTCCATTCGGCGAATTCGCCCCGCTCTATCCCATCCAGGAATTCCTTCTCAGAGATGAAGTGATAATCTTGCCCGTCGATCTCATTCGGTCTCGGCTTACGCGTCGTATAGGATACGGAGAAGCGGATATTCGGGAACATTTTCAGTATTTCCCGGCAGATGGATGTTTTGCCGGTGCCCGACGGCGCCGAAACGACGATAAAAAGACCTCCGTTGCGCATGGAAGGGAGATTACTCAATATTCTGCACCTGTTCCCTGAGTTTGGCCAGTTCGCTTTTGATTTCTATGACATTTTTGGCAATGGCCGTATCGCTGCTCTTGGAACCCGTCGTGTTGGCTTCCCGGTTCATCTCCTGTATCAGGAAATCCGCTTTCCTTCCCGCCGGGTCGCTGCCCGCCAGTAATTCGATCATCTGATCGATATGGCTTTTAAAGCGGACGATTTCTTCCGTGATGTCGCTCTTCTCCGCCATGATGGCGACTTCCTGGCACAGTCGGGCTTCGTCTATTTCAATGCCGTCTGTCAGTTCCTTTACCCGATCCATCAGACGTTTTCGATAATCGTTGACGACTATAGGAACACGGAGGTCGATGTCTTCCAGCCGGGACCTTACGGTATCGAGCCGGAACATCAAATCGCGGCTTAAAATATCGCCCTCCCTTTCCCGCATCGCCGTAAGCGATTGCATGGCTTCATTCAAAACCGCCTCCACGCCGGGCAGCAAGTCGTCGGGATTGTCCGCCGTCTCCGTGGGCACAAAGACGTCTCTCAATCCGGCGATTGTGGCCAAATTGACGTCATCTTTCAGACCGAAGCGTTCTTTGATTTGCTGAAGCAAGGCATAGTAATTCTCGAGCAGCGGTTCGTTCAGCTGAAATCTTCCGCCGCTGTCCATGTCGCCGTCCGCATCGATGCGGATGGTCGTCTCGATCCTTCCTCTTGAAAACCTTTCTCCGATTTTCTTCTTGATCGCCATTTCCAGGACGGCAAGGGAGCCGGGAAGGCGTAATGACACTTCCAGGTATCGGTGGTTCAATGATTTTATTTCTACGGCGATCTTTCTTCCGTTGAAAACAGATTCCGCTCTTCCGTAGCCGGTCATGCTCTTAACCATAAACATTCCTCAAGGTGTCGTGTTGCTGTAAAGTCTTCTTTTGCGGCAGCGATCAGGTTCTTCCTAGTCCTTAAGCTGCAATAGATACTTGTCTCGTATCCTTTTCATCATGCCCCTCATTCCCGGCTCGGCATAATCGGGGTAGGTCCAGGGAAGGCTCTGGAAAGCCTTGTTCTGGTATATCAATGTCACATCGACATAAATACCGTCCCGCAGGTAGGGCCGGTGCGTGTACGCCTTCCCCGTAGCCAGGAGCAAGTGGGCCGACGATATGTACCCGGGATCGATATTGACAGAGCGCTTTTCCTGAACCACATAGCGCGATTCCAGTTCATTTGTCCATAGTTTAATGTCCGGCAGGCTTTCGGGCCTGACCAGTTCCGCAAACGAGATAAAACGCCTCCAGAGCAGGCATCCCATTTCCGGCTCGTAATAGTCGGTATATCGAAAGGGCAGCGGATCGCTGACGAAATCCGTTTCACCGTATCGACCCGACAAGGCGGCGATGACGTCATTGATCACATCGAGACTTGCCGAGAAGATACTTGCTACGACCTTGACATCCGCTGCTTCTTTAGGCCGGCTCATAGGGACCTTTTGAGCTCCTCCTGGGAAACCGTCGCCGTCCCGACTTTACCTACCACGATGCCTGCCGCGTGGTTGGCCAGCAAAGCTGCTTCCCGGAACGTAGCACGGGAAGCCATGCATAGGGCAAAAACGCCGATAACCGTATCTCCTGCGCCGGTGACGTCAAACACCTCTTTGGCCCGTGTCGAAAAATGCGTGTGACGGATCCGTCCGTCCTTTTCGAAAAGGCTCATGCCTTCTTCGCCCCGTGTGATCAAGAGTGCCCGGAATTGATACGCTTTCAGAAGCTTCTCGCCGACAGCGATGAGGTCGCCGCCGTTTTTGACTTCGGTTGCCAGGGCGCGCGCCGCTTCATGATGATTGGGCGTTATGATGTCGAATCCCTGGTAAAGGGAGAAATCGCTGTGCTTGGGATCGACGCAGACGACGATCTTTTTGCCCGCGATGATCTGCCTGATGCCTTCAAGCAACGGCTTGGCAATGACCCCCTTGCCGTAATCCGAGATCACGATGACGTCGATATGACGACTTATCTTCTTAATATATTCGAGCATCCGCTCCACGCTGTCTGCATGGATGGCCTGACGGCTTTCCCTGTCGAATCGCACCACCTGCTGGCCGTGGGCCACAATTCTGGTTTTGAGCGTGGTCGGCCTCTCCGCCTGCTTGATGAGACCCTTCGTGTCGAGTTTCTTCTTCCGAAATTCCCTGAATACAAGCTCTGAAATGTCATCGTCGCCTACAACCCCCGTGCCATAAGCTTTTCCGCCTATGGCACAAATGTTATTGATGACGTTGGCGCTGCCGCCGAGAAGGAGGTTGTCCGACTGGACGTCGACGACGGGTACGGGCGCTTCCGGAGATATTCTGGAAACCCGCCCCCAAATGAAATGATCCACCATGATATCGCCGACGACAAGGACCCTGGCCCGTTTAAAGTTGTCAATGATTTCAAGCGCCCTTTTTTTCGTAATCATCCGTTCCATAATAGTTGACTTGTCCTTGGTCCGGCAAAGCCGGATACTGTAAACTTTTTCTAAGCTTTACATAGTATTACCTCACTTATTTTTTGTCAATGATTATCTGGCGGGCATCGACATGCGACGTAGCGGGCACGGCCGTAAAGCCGGAGAAGTCGATGCAATCCGGTCATGATGCATATAAACACATGACGGTGAGCGAGGAAAAAAATTGCTTTTGATGGTCGAAAACGTTATAAATCGTATCGAAATCGTTTTCAAAACCGTAACATGGAAGGTTAGGGAAGGTTATTGATGGGCTATATCCCTCATACCGATACGGATCAGAAACAGATGATGGATGCCATCGGTATCCATGCCGTCGATGATCTCTTCAACGATATCCCCCCCAAATTCCGTTTGCTTACGGAGCTTGACCTCCCTGCCGCTCTTTCCGAACAGGAGGTCGCCGGGCTGATGAAGGGTCTGGCGTCGCAAAACACGGTCTCGCGTACGACCCTGATGGGCGCCGGCGCCTATCATCATTATATTCCCGCCGTCGTTCGACATGTCGTATCCCGTTCGGAATTCTATACGGCCTATACGCCTTACCAGGCGGAGATCAGCCAGGGTATCCTGCAGGCCATATACGAATATCAGACCATGATTGCGGGCCTCACCGGGATGCAGGTCGCCAATGCATCCATGTACGACGGGGCTTCCGCGATGGCCGAGGCGGCGGTGCTTGCCGCAAAAAGCACGGGCCGTACTAGGATCGTCATAGCCCGGTCCGTTCATCCCGAGTACAGGCAGGTTGTTCGAACATATGCCTGGTCCAACGGATACGAGACTGTTGAAGTCGAACATGAAACAAGCGGACAGGTCGACCTGGGCAGCCTGGCAAAGACCGTGGACGAGAAAGTTGCCGCCGTTGTCGCGCAGAGCCCCAACTTCTTCGGTGTCATTGAAGACGTCGCTGCGCTTTCCGATGTTGCCCACTCCCGCCGGAGCCTCATGATTTCCGGATTTACTGAAGCGACTTCGCTGGGCATTCTTAAGCCGCCGGGTGATTCTGGGGCGGATATCGTCGTCGGCGAAGGCCAGGCCTTCGGTAATTCCCTGAATTACGGCGGTCCTTACCTGGGGATAATGGCGGGTACGGCCGATTTCCTGAGAAAAATTCCCGGAAGGCTCTCGGGCATGACCGTGGATCGGCAGGGACGCCGCGGATTCGTTCTCACCCTCCAGACCAGGGAGCAGCATATCCGGCGTGAACGGGCCACTTCCAATATTTGCAGCAACGAAGCCCTTTGTGCGCTGGCGGCCGCCGTCTATCTTGTCAGTCTGGGGAAGAATCTTAAAAAACTGGCCGAAATCAATGTGCAGAAGGCGTTCTATTTCAGAAAGAAACTCGGCAGCCTCAAAGGCTGGGAGCCCGTTTTTGCAGGAACGTGTTATAACGAATTCGTTGTCCGCTGTCCCGACCCCGCCGCCGTCAACCGGAAATTGCAGTCCCTGGGCATTATCGGCGGGTATGAGATGGGAAGGGATTATCCTGAATTGAAAGACTGCCTGCTCTTCTGCGCAACGGAAATGCTGAGCAAGGAAGACATCGATCACGTGTCGGACGTCCTTTCCCAGATGTAAAGGGCCGGGACCCACCTCATGGGCGTCGTGGCGGCGGAGGACAAACGGCCGGAGACAGTGGCTGCGGAAAAGCGGGATGCATATCCCGGCGATAATGATATCCTGATGACTTTACCGATGACATTTCAGGGATACCCGACCGATGCCCTTGTTTAAATATCCGATCGTCCTCAGAACGATACTGCTGATCCTCTGCGGACTTATCGTTGTCGGATGCAGCAGGAAACATCCAACCTATCAGTACCGGTATCAAACCAAAACACCTCCTAAAAAAGAATTGACCCGCATGGGTTACACGATTCAGGCCGGCGCCTTCGCCCAGGTGCAGAATGCGGTGAGGCTGACGGACCGTCTGTGCAAGCAGGGCCTTGATGCCACGTATTTTGTCGCGGCTACGGGTCTTTATAAGGTGCGTTTCGGGAATTTCGCTTCACGGGAGGCCGCCCGCAAGAAGGCTGAATCGCTGAAGCAGTCCGGCGTGATCGCGGAATATTATATTGTCGCGCCCGAAGACTATGCCGTTGCCAAGAGACAGCAGCTGGGCGATGCCTACCTGCGGGAAGAGCTTGTGAAGACGGCACAAAGCTTCCTCGGTGTTCCTTATCTTTGGGGCGGCACGTCGGCGGATACCGGTTTCGATTGCAGCGGACTGACCATGACGGTCTATCAGCTGAACGGCCTTAATTTGCCCCGGTCTTCGCGGGATCAGTTTGAAGCCGGCACACCTATCGGCCAGGATGAACTCCAGAAAGGGGATTTGCTGTTCTTCGCGACGTCAACGCCGGGAAAAGTCACACATGTAGGTGTTTATCTGGGCGGCGGGGAGTTCATTCACGCCCCCGGCCGGGGAAAGTCCATCTGCAAGGATTCCTTGTCCAAGAGTTTCTTCCAGAAGCATTATATCGGCGCCCGAACATATCTTTAACGCATGCCTGGTTTTTACGGCCATCATACTCACATCCTGAGTGAAATTCTGTTATGCAAAAATTATAGGATTTATCTATTGACATTCACCAAAAATTCATACAAAGAGCGTGCGGTGGATGAAATAGTGGTCCCCATTTGTAATATTCTCTTTTCCGTGACT
Organism: Syntrophales bacterium; assembly: GCA_963668175.1. GTDB lineage: Bacteria > Desulfobacterota > Syntrophia > Syntrophales > PHBD01. The sequence continues at coordinate 4,509,941 of OY764159.1, read as the reverse complement.
AACATCATCATCGCGCGTTCCGTAATAGGAATCCGATACTTGCGAACGTCGGGATAACCGGGGCTGTTGCTTCATTCGGCGCGGTCGCGGGGGTTTTCTTGTTTTGGCTGTGATAGAGAGGTTGGCTATGCTGGAATTGAATAATTTATTCTTCTCCGTTGCGGATCAGGATGACGGAAACGGCGGCTCGCGGCGGCATATCATCGACAACATCAATTTTGTCTTCGAGAAATCGAAATTTTACGCCATTACCGGCCCCAACGGGAGCGGAAAGACGACGCTGGCGAAACTCATTATGGGAATCAATCCCGTTTCGTCCGGGAGCATTGTAATGGAAGGGCAGGACATCACGAATCTTTCCATTACGGACCGGGCGAAGGCAGGCATTGCTTACAGCTTTCAACAGCCGGCCCGCTTCAAGGGCATTACGTTCAGAGACCTCCTGGCCATCGCATCCGGCAGCGAAGACGAGCTGAAACTCTTGAAATTGATCAAGAGGGTAGGCATCTGTTCGCTTTCCTTTCTTGATAAATCAGTCGATTCCAAGCTGTCAGGGGGAGAGATCAAGAAGATCGAACTCGCGACGACGATCGCCAGGAATCCCAAACTTGCCATCTATGACGAACCCGATACGGGGATCGACCTCTGGACCATCGAACCGATGGTCGAACTGCTGAAAAAAGAGCAGAAGAATTGCGGAACGACAACCATCGTCGTGAGCCACAACAAGGCATTTTTGGAGGCGGCCGATGTCATTCTCATGATCCACCAGGGAAAATTCGTATACCAGGGGGATCTGGATGGAGCCCTGCCGTTGCTGAACGACTTGAGTATCTGCAGCTACAGAACTTGTGGAGCAAGGCCCTATGATGAATGCTTTAGATAAGGAACTGCTGAAAGCCGTTGCCGATTTGGAAGGGCTTCCCAAAGGTGCTTTCAACATCAGAAAGAACGGTCAGCTGCTGGCGCGGGAAGTCTCCGCGAACATCAATATTGAAAGCCACGCGGATGGGACCGGTATTACCGTCACCGTCAAACCGGGGACGGTGAACGAATCGGTTCATATTCCCGTCATCCTGAGCCTGGCCGGGCTCTACGACGTCGTATACAATAAATTCGTTATCGGCGCCGAGTCCGATATCACGATCGTCGCCGGATGCGGAATCCACTGTGGCGGTCCGGAGGCGGAGGGGCACGCCGGCATCCACGAATTTCACGTTGATCGCGGGGCCAAGGTCAAATACGTGGAGAAGCATTTTGCCACCGGTGCCGGGAAGGGCAAACGATCGCTGAACCCGTCGACGAAGGTATTTCTCGCCGAAGATGCCCAGGTCGACATGGAACTCACCCAGATCGGCGGCGTCGACGAGGCGAATCGGGTCAACGAGGCCACCCTGGAAGCAGGCAGCATGCTGTTGATCACGGAAAAGGTGTTGACGGATTTCAGCCAGAACGCCGTATCCAAAACGGACATCATCCTTGCCGGCGACCTCAGCCGCGCCAACATGATCGCCCGGTCGGTCATCAAGGGCAATTCCCAGCAGAATTTCTTCGCCACCATTGAGGCCCGTGCCAAGAGCTTCGGGCACGTCGAATGCGATGCGATCATTATGGATAACGGAACCAGCGATACGGTCCCTTCACTTAAGGCGCGCCATCCCGACGCCGAATTGACCCATGAAGCCTCCATCGGCAAGATCGCCAGCGACCAGCTTACAAAACTTATGAGTCTCGGTTTATCCTACGAAGAGGCCGTCAACCGGATCATCCAGGGATTTCTCGGCTGAGAACCGGAATGCCCGGGGCGACAGCCTTTCCCGCCCGCAACGGCCTTAAACGAAGTCTGTTGCAGTTCCGCCCTCCTGTCTTTTCCTGCTGTTCCTATACGGCTATCCGTATTTTTCCTCTCATGCTCAGGACAAAAGACCGGGTGAAAGAGACGCTTTCCGTTAATAGCGGGCGCGCCAGGACGAGGGGATCACAATTCTCATGAAAATAAGACGGGTAAATACCGCGGCGTTTCTCATGAAATCGACGAAGCCTCGGTAGTGGCTGACCCGCTTCTCTCCGACCTGGTAGGTGACGCCGATGGGGGCTTCGATCACCGGTATGCGCCGCCAGGAGGCCTTGACGAGGACCTCGACCTCGAATTGAAAGCGGCGCGACAGAACGGAAAGATGAAGTGATTCGGGGAGAGGGTAGAGCCTCATGCCGCTCTGGGTGTCCGTTATAGGCGGTCCTCCGGAGGCGCGGACCCAGAAATTGGAAAACTTGCGGCCGAAGCGGCTTGACCAGGGGACTTCGGCCGAGTACATGCCTTCCCTCTTGCCCACGACAATCGGCCTTTGTCCTTCGGGAACGGCCGCGATGAGCTTGACGCAATCCTCCGGATGGTGCTGGCCGTCCGCATCGATGGTGACGGCCCATTGCGCGGTTGGTGCAGCGGCCTTGAAGCCCGTGAGGATGGCTTCGCCCTTGCCCATGTTTGTTCTGTGGCGAAGTATGGTGATGCCGGGTATTTCTCTGATTTGGTCGAAGGTCGAATCCGAGGAGCCGTCATCGACGACGAAGACGGGCATGCCGAGAGCGAGGGCCTTCCTGACGACGGAAGCGACCTCTCCGGCATGATTGTATGCGGGAATAATGATGGAAAAAGATTCTGGCGTCATCGCGATTTCTTTGTCCTTGCCGTGGGGCTCCCGTCATACCGTTGGCAGAAAAGCAATGCCCCATGTCCCCGGTCCCGTATGGACCCCCGTCGTCAGCGACAGCGGCTGCATCAATATCTCCGATGCGGGGCAACAGCGTTCGATCAGGGGCCTGACTTCATCCCGCACCCAGGGATAGTTATCGCTGAATTCGAGCATGATCATCATCTCTTGCCCCTGGGAGATTTCAGTCAACTTATCGATGGCAAATCGAATCTGATCCTCTTGGTTTCTCGTTACGCCGATTTTTTTTGCGCCTTCCGCCGTCGGGCTTACAACCGGTTTCATGTGCATCAGGTCGCCGAAAAATGCGCCCGTTTTTGAAAGCCTGCCTCCAGCCGCCAGATATTTCAGGCTGTCGAGAAAGATGTACTCGCGGCACTGCCGGACGGCCGCTTCCGCATACATGGCGATATCGCCGGCATCGCCGACGTTCGCGGCATATTTGGCGACGGCCAGAAAGGCGAGTCCCAGCCGTCCCGATGCGGACTGCGAGTCGATGACATGGAACCTGCCGTTCAGATCGTACTGTTTCTTCCACGCCGTCGCCGTCTCATAATTGCCCGTGAAAACAGAACCGACGGACACGTAAAGAACCGTGGGGTAGAGATCGAGGACCGCTTGATAGCACTGATGACGTTCAAAAACGGAGGCCTGCGACGTTGAAACCTTCGTGCCTTCCTTCATGGCCCTGTAGACTTCTTCGGGCTGAAAGAGGGTCTCGGGCAAGGATCTGTCGCCGACGGCGATGTAGCTGTCCAAGAGAGTGAACCCGTATCGGCGGCTGTCCTGACGTGTAACCGAGCCGGCCGCATCGGTCATGAGATGGACGGCCTGCTTCGGTCCGGCGGATCGGAACGTCCGGATCTGTTCTCCTAGGTCGTCGCAAGACCACCGGACTGCTTTCCCAAATGAAGCAAGCTTCTCGCGGGCGTCTTGTTCATCTTGGGTGTGGAGGTGGATCTTGAGAAGGTGACCGTCGCCGGAGACCGTGATGCTGTCGCCGATGGCCGTGAGACGCTGCACCGTTTCGCCGGAATAAACCGATCCCTGAAGAACGGTATCGATGCAATACCCGGAATCAGCCTCTTCCCGAAAGGAGGGGCTGATCTCGATCATTCCTTCAAAGGCCGACGATATCGGGCGAAAACCATCCGGTTTTCCGATGAGGGTGTTGAAGAAACCGTCAAAGAAGATGAACATCCCCAGCGCTCCGGCATCGACGACTCCGGCCCTCTTCAGTTTCGGCTGGAAATCCGGTGTTGTCCGGACGATTTTTTCCAGATGGTCCACGACATGCCGGACCCAATCGATATCGGCAGGAAACTTCATCGGCTGCAGGATGTCGGCGAGGGCATCGAAAAGGCTCAGCATGGTCCCGGGTTTGGGATCGTGAATCGCCTTCCAGGCCTCTTCACGGCCTCTGCGGGCATAGCGGGCGAGATTATCCAGGGAGTCGACTTCAATAAAGCTTGAGAAGAAACGGGCGGCGATATTGCCTGAATTGCCGCGGGCCGCAAGAAGCAGGTCCCGGGCGGCGGACTTCGAGTTTTCTAACGGACGGCGAAGCGGCGCGAGACTGATGACGAGATTTCTTCCCGTATCGCCGTCGGCAACGGGGAAAACATTGACCCTGTCCAGAAGGTCCGCCCAGGCGGCCACCCTTTCCGTGCCTGCCATGAATGCCCGATCGAACATCGGCATGTCAGAATCCCAGCGCTACGCGGATTTCATCCGGAATGGCGAAAAGGATCTCCATCTCCGGGGTTTTGACCGCCACCTGCTCCGTCCTTCCTCGCGTGCAGATCTTGCCGTCCGACGCCATCCTGATTTCAAAATCGACGACCAGCTTGAACCGGGCATCGACCATCGTGGCTTTGCAGATGAATTCGTCCCTGTAGCGGAGAGGCTGTATGTGTTTGGTCGAGGTTTTCGTGATGGGGAAAATGATGCTGCTCTTCTTGTAGAAATCGAAAAGGTCGATGCCGTTCTCGCTGAAAAGGGCTACGCGTGCATCCTCGAAGTAGTTGAGGTAGTTGCCGTGCCAGACGACCTGGATGGGATCCAGATCGTAAAACGGCACCGACCGAGCGATTTCGAAGTTCTTGTGCAAAGGTTTCTTGTCCATAGGGTATCTGTGTCCTGTGAAGCTGTAAATATATTCCCGACTGACATAGCTGTCGACCAGCCTTTACCTCGTCTTTCAGTTCTTTGCAAGGGCTTCGGAGGCTTTTATGTAATATAGCTGCGCCTCTTCCCGCTTCCCCATCCTTTCGAGGATGATGCCCATATTGCGCAGATAGGTGCCTATACATCTGTTGTCTTCGATCTGGCGGCAGAGGGATACGCATTTTTCGTAAAGCTGGTAGGCCGTCTGGTTGTCGCCAGCCGTTGCCTTGGTGTAAGCCTGGTCGGTCATGCTGTGGATGTCGGCGATCATCTTCTGACGCTGCTGTTGCTGCCGGATTCTGTCTTCCTCTTCGGACTTTCTTTTTTCAGCGGCAACGGCCCAGGCCGGCTTATCCATCTTGCCCAGAGAATATCCGTTTCCCGGGGAAAGGGCCGTGATGTTCTCGGCCGCGGAACAAAAATTGATATTCTGGGCGTTATTTCCGACGTAAGCGCCGCTGGCAACACCGATGACTTCTCCTTTCATATTCACGACCGGGCTTCCGCTCGAACCCGGAGAGATCGGAGCTGATATCTGAGTGAATTTTCCCGCGCCCATGAAGGTTCTTCCCAATGCGGAGACGATGCCGTCCGTCACGGTTTGTTCCAGACCAGCGGGACTTCCCACCACGATTACCCTTTCTCTGATCGACGGGGGGGAGGCGCTCACGGATAAAGGACGAGCCTCCCCGGAGTTGATCTTCACCGACACCATGACGAGATCGTTGGCCACGTCCTCGGCGAGAACGCTCCTGATTTCGTATTCTGTGCCCCCGGCCGTCCTGATTTTAGCTGAATTCGCATCCCTTAGAACATGGTGGTTGGTGATGACGTCTCCCTTATGATTGATGAAGAATCCGCTTCCAAAGCCCTGTTGGTTGTTGGTTTTACTCGTCATAACAAAAACCACCGAAGGTCCTATTTTCTGGTAGAGGGCGTTGATCGTCTGTGTCTCTTGTGCCGTGGGGGGCGGGGGCGGCGGTACGGGTTTGCCTTCCAAGTCGCTAGAAGGGGGCGGGATGTACACATAAGTGTTCTGCGGGGGCATTGTGCCTTGGCCCGGATGCAGCGCCGTCCGGGCCGAAGGTGCGGAAGCGTCCGAAGGCATGAATTTGTAAACGGCAAATGCAACGGCAGCCAGGGATGCTATAGTCAAGGCCGCAAAAACGATGGGGCTGCTTCTTCTCTTTCCTCCAGCAGTTGTTTCTTCGTTCGTCCCGGGGTCACTCTTGCGGGCGACGCGGGATAGTACAAACACAATAAGCCCGCCGAGTGCTGCGATGATGATCATGTGTATTGCCGTTAACATAATAACCTCTCCTTATCCGGTCATTCCGGTTGCAGAACTCATGGTTATCATTCATATTAAAGGAACTGCCCGCCATCGGCCCGACTTTATCATCATCCATGCTGCAACGATCATAGACAATATATAATTATAATATCACTTTTGTTAATAGGAGTCAATTATGCTCATCTTGTGTTTCCCCGTTTGCCAGCGGCATCGGGCGTGGCATGAAAGCAATGAGTGTTAACGCTAGTCATGCTCCTCATCCTATCGCGCTTTAACGCCGATGTACAGATGCGTGATTCCCCAGGAGAGGTGGTACTTCCGGACATCCTGAAGTCCCGTCCCGGTCATGATACGGACAAATTCCTCGGGAGAAGGGAAGTGGATGATGGAATCGGCCAGGTAGGCGTATGCGGCGGGGTTGCGGGAAAAGAAGCGGGCGGAATACGGAAGGATGTGCACCAGGTAACGGGAATAAAGCGTTTTGATCCATTTGCTCTGCGGGGCGTTCATTTCGAGAACCATGACCTGGCCGCCGGGGACCGTGACGCGCTGCATCTCGTTCAGCGCCTTCTCTCTGGCAGGTATATTCCGGATGCCGAAGGCGATTCCCGTCACGTCGAAGTGATTATCGGAGAAAGGCAGATTCAGCGCATCTCCCTGGACCAGGTGGACGCGCTCGGCAAGGCGGCGGTCTTCAAGTTTCCGTGAAGCGACCGTCATCATGATGCGGACGAAATCGAGGCCGACAACGTTAATATTCTTGTGGAGTGATGCCGCTTCGACAGCCAGGTCGCCCGTTCCCGTTGCCACATCGAGGTAACGGCGGGTATCGAAAAAGATCATCTTGCCGGCGGCAAAGCGCCTCCAGGCGATATCCCGCCTCATGCTGAACAGGTGGTTCAGGAAATCGTATCGCTCGTGTATCGTGGAGAACACCTCGCGGACCATGCCGGTCTGCTGGGCAGCGTTCATTTCCCTCACCAGCGGGTATCGCTCTTTTCCTTCTTTGACCGTTTTCATGAATGAACCGCCATGCCGTGATATCCAGGGCTATCGATGGAGAAATGGCCTGGATCCCGAAAACTCCGGGATATAATGCGACGCCATTGCTTCCATAATTTTGTGATAATGTAAAGATTTTTCCGGATCATCGGTACGTCCATGACGCCCGGGAGGCGGCTCGCCTTATGGTTCCGTCCGCATGTGTTTGTGGCGTCCCGACAGGGAATACGATGCCGGAAATCCGTTACATCATACCGTAACTTTTCAGCTTCTTGTGAAGGGTCCGCCTGGTGATGCCCAAACGCCGGGCGGCTTCGCTTTTGTTGCCCGCCGCCGCGTCCAGTGTCTTCAAAATCGTTGCCTTCTCTACTGCGTCCAGCGGCGCTTCGGCTAGATCGACGGCCGCGAACGAATGGTTCTCTTCCTGCCGGTCCCGAAGGATCAAGGGCAGTTCTTCGAGATCGAGATATTCCGATCTGGCGAGAACCACGCCCCGCTCGACGGCATTCATGAGTTCGCGAACATTGCCCGGCCACGGGTATTTCAAGAGACGATCCATGGCCTGCGGCGTGAAACCTTGAATCTCTTTGCGGTTCTTCTGCGCGAAGGCCTTCAGGAAATGCTGGGCAAGGAGAGGTATATCCTCCCTGCGATCCCTGAGGGGCGGGACATGAAGCGTAACGACATTCAACCGGTAGTAAAGGTCCTCGCGGAATCGTCCGTTTTCCATATCTTTGATGAGGTCCCGGTTGGTCGCCGCAATGACACGCACGTCAACCTTGATGACTTCCTCTCCGCCGACGCGGGTGATCTCGCGTTCCTGCAGCACGCGCAGCAACTTCACCTGCATGGGCAGGGACATTTCGCTGACCTCGTCGAGGAAGATGCTTCCTCCTTCGGCCTGCCGGAATTTGCCTTCCTTACGGCGGTCGGCGCCCGTGAAGGACCCTTTTTCGTGACCGAAGAGTTCCGATTCGAGCAGGGTTTCCGTGATGGCTGCGCAATTTATTTTCACGAAAGGACTGTTCTTTCTTGCGCTGTTGAAGTGGATGGCGCCGGCGATCATCTCCTTGCCGGTCCCCGATTCGCCGTCAATAAGCACCGTCGCCTCCGAGGGGGCGACCATGGCCACGGTATCCAGGAGTTTCGTCATGGCGACGGAGCGGCCGATAAGATTGCCGCGATCGAACCGGCTGCCCAATGACTCCTTGAGGAGCAGGTTTTCTTCCCTGAGATGCGTGTGCTCCATCGCCCTTTCAATGGTCAGGCGCAGTTCGTCAAAATCGAGGGGTTTGGTGAGATAGTCGTAGGCCCCTTTCTTCAGGGCTTCGACCGCCGTCTCCACGGATGCGTATGCCGTCATGATAATGACGGGGATCGCCGGATTGAAGGCCTTGATTTCGGAAAGGGCCGTGAGTCCTGACACTTTGATCATGCGGACATCCATGAGGATCAGGTCGTAAGGCTTCTCCCGGACGGCCGCGATGGCGCTCTCTCCGTCGTCCGCCTCGGAGACACTGTAGCCCCACCCGGAAACAAGCGTCCGCAGCATCGTGCGATGGGCCAGGTCGTCATCGACGACCAGTATGGTATTCTTCGTCTTCATCATGTCACCTGTCTTTCTTCATGGTCGGCAAATAGATCGACACGGTCGTTCCGCTGCCGACGGCGCTGGTTACCCGGATTTCGCCGCCGTGGGCCTCGACGATCTTGTAAACGATGGCCAGTCCCAGGCCGGTTCCCGTCGGCTTCGTTGTAAAATAGGGGTCGAAAATCCGCCCCAGGTCTTCCGCCGGAATGCCTCTTCCCGTATCGGTTATATCGACGCGGACCGTATGATGTTCTTCCCGTGCGGCCGAGACGGTCAGGGTGCCGCCGTTTTCCATGGCGGTTATGCTGTTTAAGTATAGATTGAGAAAAACCTGCTTTAATTTATCCGGATCGGCAGCGATAGGCTTCATGTCTTCGGGCAGATCGGTTCGGATGTCGATCCTGTGTTCCCGCGCCTGTCCTTCGATCATCTTCAGGGTATGACGGACTATGGAAGGCAGGGAGACATCCTGTAGCGTCATCTGCAGCGGCCTTGCGAATTCCAGCAACTGGCTGATGACGCGATTCAGACGTTCCACTTCCTGGATCATGATCTCCGCCGTTCCGGCATCCTGGGCGTTGTCCCGGTAACGTTCCCGGAAATAGGTGGCAAATCCTTTGATCGAACTCAAAGGATTGCGGATTTCATGGGCAACGCCAGCGGCGAGACGTCCCAGCGATGCCAGACGCTGGCTTCTGGCGACTTCTCTTTTAAGATAAATCACCTCTGTCAGATCCCTGAGCAGAACCACATGGGCAATCAGGTTTCCGTCATCGTCCCGCAGTGGCGTTCCGAGGATTTCCAGAGGCGTTGTTCTGCCGTCCCGCGTCGGGCATTCGACCTCCTTTTCGACGACGGCTTCCTGCGATTTCATTGTCTCCAAAATGGCCTGGCAGGGAACAGGCAGAACATCCTCCGCTTTCCTGCCGACGATATCCATGGTCCGATATCCCAGGATCGTTTCGGCCGCCTGGTTGTAGGAGGCGATGCGGTTGTCGCCATCGACGGCAATGATGCCTATGGGCATATTCTCCACCAGACTGTCGGAGAAAGCCTGTATCCTCGAGAGGGAGACGCGGGTCGTTCGATAGCCCTGGGCGAGGAATAGAGCGGCGATCCCGAAGAAACCGGCCAGGAGAAAGATCGCAGCCATCCAGATGGTATGATGCATATCCTGGACCCTTGCCGTTTCTATGCTCTCCATGTTGAGTCCGACGAAAATGACATAGCGTTCGTTCTTTCCCTCTTGCTTTATTCTTCCGCTTCTTGCTTCCTGTCGGAAACCGCTGAATCCGTCTTCTGTCGGTGCGAATCCTCGGAAGACTTCAAAGGTGTCGGCACCCACTGAATTCTGGACCTGCCTCCAGGCGACACTCTTCGATTGGGCGATATGGACAAGGTTAAGGTTCGTGCCATGACGCTCCCCCACCATGGAGGGATCGCTGTCCGCCAGGATGAGACCTTGTTCATCGGTGACGATCAGGTAGTCGATATCCGGTTGCTGGGCTGTTTCCACGAGCAATTTCTGAAGCTGAAATACCCCCCAATGCATTCCTGCTCCCGTTCTGGCTCCCGCTTCAAAGGAGCGGATCAGGGCTGCGCCTTTTTCGGTTAAAAGCCTGATCGTCTGTTCTTTCTGTTTATTAATGTTGTCGAGGGCCAGGAAGATGAAGATAGGCAGAAGCACGACGAGCGCCCCGACGATTATTCCCGGCGATATGCCCTGCAATAAACGTTTTCCCAGAGAAGAGTCTTTCATCATGTGTCAGCCTGGATACTTTGTATTCATCTGGATACCATAATTGGATACTTGCTAACCATCTATTTCACGCTGATTTATGTTTCTATCGAAGGCGAATGCAATGAATATTAATAATATCAATATGATGCATAGTCTGTCGGCGTCTGGCATGCTCGTTGCTCTATTACAAGCAAAAAGCATGTCGAAAGGAGCAGCAAACATGAAAAAAGGATCGATAACTTTACTGGCCGTCCTGTTGGTTGCCGCCGTTTCGTCTTCGGCACTGGCCTTCAACGGCGGTTACGGAAGGGGGCGAGGAGGCGGTTACTGTTATAACGGCGATTACGGCAGTGCCGCAGCGTTAAATTTGAGTGCGGAACAAACGGAAAAAATAAGAGAAATGCGAGAGGCCCAATGGAAAGATATCCGGCCGCTTCAGGAGAAGATGTTCAGCAAGCGGGGTGAGTTGAGGTCGCTCTGGCTGCAAAAGAACCCCGATGAAAACAGAATAACGGCCGTTCATAAAGAGATTCGTGATCTGCGGGACCAGATGCAGGATAAGATGCTCAGCTACCGGCTGGCGATATTTAAGCTTCTGACTCCGGAACAGAAGGATAAGATACAGGCCTTCCGTGGAAGGGGATTCGGTCCGGGATTTGGATGTGACGGCGCCGGCCCCGTTGGACCGAGAGGTCCGGGGTGGGGCGGCAGAGGCAACTGGTAGACAAAACCCTCTTACGATCACCTGAAAGCGCGCACGCTTTCAGGTGATTTTCTGTGGCGGGCATACACCGTTCGTTCAGCTTCATCCCTTCTGCCCACCCCCGTCATATTCCATTTCCCCGAAACTTGCGGGGACCATTATCCCGATCTCCCGCGTGATAAGGCTTCTCTAAACCGTCTTCGCGGCGATCCTTACACCTTAAATTTAAACCTTGCCGTTGAATTATGCCCTATTATGTTGTAAAGGTTTACGGAAATTTTGTCCGGGGTGGTAAATCATGGGAATGACGATTACGGAGAAGATCCTTTGCCGGCATGCGGGCCTCGCGGAAGTTAAGCCCGGCATGCTCATCAATGCAGATATTGACATCGCCTTGGGAAACGATGTGACGGCGCCTATCGCGATTGCGGAGTTCAGAAAAGCCGGAGGCAGAAAGGTCTTTGACCGTGAGCGGGTGGTGTTGATTCCCGATCATTTTACCCCGAATAAAGACATCAGTTCCGCCCAGCAGAGCAAGTTGCTCCGGGAATTTGCGCATGAGCAGGGATTGGTCCACTATTACGAAGGGGCGGAATGCGGCGTGGAGCACGCGCTTCTTCCCGAGCAGGGCATCGTCGTCCCGGGAGATCTGGTGATCGGCGCCGACAGCCATACATGTACCTACGGGGCGCTAGGGGCGTTCGCCACGGGCGTCGGCAGCACGGATCTCGCGGCCGTCATGCTGACGGGCAAGTTATGGTTCAAGGTACCGGAGACGATGAAGATCGTCTTCAACGGCTCCCTGAACCGGTGGGTGTACGGCAAAGACCTGATTCTATATCTTATAGGCATGATCGGCGTGGACGGCGCGCTCTATAAGGCCATGGAGTTCACGGGGAATACGATTGAAAAGCTGCCGATGGCCGACCGCATGACGATGGCCAACATGGCGATCGAGGCAGGTGGCAAGAACGGCATTTTTACGCCGGACGAGATCACGCGTTCCTACGTACAGGGGCGTGCCCGCCGGGAGTATGAGTTCTATGCCTCCGACCCGGATGCCGTATACAGCAGGACCATCGAAATCGATGTCACCGCGATCGAACCCCAGGTGGCCTTTCCCCATCTGCCTTCCAATACGCGGGGCATCAGCGCCATCGATAACATCAAGGTGGATCAGGTTTACATCGGGTCATGCACGAACGGCCGTATAGAAGACCTGAGGATTGCCGCAGACATATTGAAGAACCGCAAAGCGGCCCGCAGCGTCCGCCTGCTCGTAGTTCCCGCCACTCCGGAAGTATACCGCGCGGCCATGGCCGAGGGTCTTTTCGATATCTTTCTAGATGCCCGGGCTGTCATCAGTCCGCCCACCTGCGGGGCCTGTCTCGGCGGGCATATGGGGATCCTAGCCGAGGGCGAACGGGCCTTGGCAACCACCAACAGAAACTTTGTCGGCAGGATGGGTCATCCCGGAAGCGAAGTCTATTTGGCCAATCCGGCCGTCGCCGCCGCATCGGCCGTTCTGGGCAGGATTGCCGGTCCGGACGCGCTTTAGGAAAACAGAAGATAACTTTTGAATATTTCCGGCCGGTATTGCACAGAAGAAAGCAGCCGGCGGCACAAAGGGGGCGTTTCCTCATGAAGTTTGTGGGCAGGGCATGGAAATTCGGCAACAATATCGATACGGACGCCATCATTCCGGCGAGATACATCAACTCTTCCGATCCGGCCTTTCTGGCTGCGCACTGCATGGAAGACGCCGATCCGGGGTTCATAGGCAAAATCGCGGCCGGAGACATCATCGTCGCCGGCGATAATTTCGGGTGCGGGTCTTCCCGGGAACATGCCCCGATCGCGATCAAGGCCGCCGGTATCGCTTCGGTGGTGGCGAAGAGTTTTGCCCGCATCTTTTATCGCAATGCGTTCAATATGGGGCTTCCGATCTTCGAATCGGTAGATTTGTGGGACAAAGTGCAAGACGGTCAGTTCATCGAGATTGACGGCAGCGCGGGAACGATCAGGATAGAAGGTGGAGAGACGCTGCAGATCCAGGTAGTCCCGGAATTCATGCAAAAACTCGTAGTCGACGGCGGTCTAATTAAACATGTCATCAAGATGGGATATGGAAAAGAAAATTTTTAAAATAGCCGTGTTTCCCGGCGACGGGATCGGACAGGAAGTGATGCGGGAGGCCGTGAGGGTTCTCGAACTCGTCGAGACGGCGGCCGGCGTCAGATTTGACGTTCGCGAGGGCCTTGTCGGAGGCGCCGCCTATGACGTGCATGGAAAACCCCTTCCCGAAGAGAGCCTGGAAATGGCGCTCAACAGCGATGCCGTCCTTCTGGGGGCCGTCGGCGGACCGGCCTGGGAGGGGCTTGAATATCAGCTCAGGCCGGAAAGGGCCCTCCTGGGGCTCAGGGAAAAGATGGGACTCTTTGCAAATCTGCGGCCGGTCATCGTCTTCGACGATCTCATCGACGCCTCGCCCCTCAAGCGGGACATCATCAGCGGCATCGACATCATGATCGTCCGGGAACTGACGGGGGATCTCTATTTCGGAACCCCGAGGGGCGTCCGCTTGGAAGATGGGCGGCGCATCGGTGTCAATACGATGATCTACAGCGAGGACGAAGTCGAGCGTATTGCCCGGATTGCGTTCGAGCTGGCGAGGCTGCGGCGAAAAAAAGTCATGTCCGTCGACAAGGCCAACGTCCTCGAATGTACGCAAATGTGGCGGGACGTGGTTACGGAAGTGGGCCGAGACTATCCCGATGTGGAACTTCACCACATGTACGTGGACAATTGCGCCATGCAGCTCATCCGCGATCCGGGGCAGTTCGACGTCATCGTAACGGGCAACATGTTCGGGGATATCCTGAGCGACGAGGCCTCCATGCTGACCGGTTCGATAGGCATGCTTCCCTCGGCCAGCCTGGGCCGGAAGTCCGCCATGTACGAACCGATTCACGGGTCGGCGCCGGATATCGCCGGCAAAAACATAGCCAATCCACTGGCCACGATATTGTCGGTGGCCATGATGTTCAGAAATTCGCTGAATATGCCCGGATACGGCGCAATCATCGAAGACGCCGTCCGGGGCGTACTCGGGGAAAGGTTCCGGACCAGGGATATCTACGAAGAAGGAACAATTCTCCTGGGTACGCGCGAAATGGGCGATGCGGTCATCGAGAAGATACAGGCGATCATCTCAAAGGCGGCGTAATCATACCCCATGACCTCCTCCGTAATATTATTTCATCACATCTCGATTGACATACCGCGCCCGCAGATATACAAACGCCTGGGTTTCCGGAAGGACATGACAAAACTGTCCCAGATCCGGAAGGAGGAGATCGAGGCCTACATCGACGATGCCTCTTCGCTGATACGTTTGCAGGGCGTGGCGAGACGGCTGAAGATTCGTGACATCCGGGATGCGAGGATTTATCTTCCGCAGGATCTGGTCCTTTCAAGTAGGAACCTGGCCGATTTTCTTGCGGGATCAACGGAAATTGTCCTCATGGGATGTACGGCGGGACCCGAGATCATGGAGGCCATCCGGGAGGATGCCGCCGGGGATCGCATGACCCGGGGGATCGTCCTGGACGCGGCCGCAAGTGAAATCGTGGATCATGCCCTGGACTGGATGATGGATTATTTTAGCAGGCACCTGCTTAGGGAAGGCAGGGCGCTCATGAAGAAGCGCTTTTCGGCCGGCTACGGCGACTTGCTCCTGGAGAATCAGCGGATCATGTACGGGCTTCTGGAGATGGAACGGATCGGCGTGGAACTGACGGAAAGCTGTATCCTCGTTCCCGAGAAATCGGTCACGGCGGTGACGGGCGTCATGTCGTAGAGAAACCGGATCAGAGTTGTGATGCGAGGCAGAAAAAACTTTTTCGAGGCATCGTAACCGATTCACGCATGAAGGACACTGTTTTGAGAAGATCGAATATCAATCGTTTGCTGCAGAAAAAGATCGCTATCCTGGATGGGGCGACCGGTACGGAACTGTATAAGCGGGGAATGCCGCCGGGAGCAAGTCTGGAGTTGTGGAGTCTCGAAAACCCGGCCGTGCTGGCGGATATTCACAGCTCTTATCTGGATGCCGGCGCCGATATCATCTATACCTGTACATTTGGGGCCAACCGTCTAAAGCTCGCCGAGTACGGCGCGGAAAATATCCTGGAGATTAACCGCGAGCTGGCGGCGCTGGCGAAGCGAGCGGCGGGAAAGAAAGCGCTTATCGCGGGGGATATGGGACCTACGGGGCGTTTTATCGAACCCTTTGGAGATCTCGGGTTTGAAGAGGCGGTTGCCGCCTTCAAGGAGCAGGCCTCAGGTCTCATCCAGGGGGGCGCGGACCTTATCGTCATCGAAACGATGATCGATATCCAGGAAGCCCGGGCCGCCCTCATCGCCGTCAAAGAACTGGGCCGTATCTTTACGATGGTCACGATGACCTTCGAGAAAGACGGCCGTACGCTTAACGGCACCGATCCGGTGGCCGCCCTGATAACGCTGCAGAGCCTTGGGGCCGACGCGGTCGGCTGCAACTGTTCGATGGGACCGGACGGGATGATCGATCTCATCTCCGCCATGAAACCGTACGCGAAAGTGCCGCTCGTGGCCAAGCCCAATGCCGGTCTTCCCAGGCTTGTGGATAATAAGGCGATTTTCGACATGGATGCGGCGACGTTCGCGTCCTTTGGACCGCGGTTCGCTGCAGGCGGTGTAAACCTGATGGGCGGCTGCTGCGGCACATCTCCGGACCATATCTCGGCGTTGCGCCGGAATTTGGAAGATGGTGTTCCAATGCCTCCATGGGTGAAATCTTTGAGCGCCGTCAGTTCGCCGCGGAGTCATGTTGTTTTCGACGAGAGCAAACCGCTGTATGTCATAGGCGAGAGGCTCAACCCGACGGGCAAGAAGGCGCTGCAGCAGGAACTGCTGGAGGGGAAGACCGCCATCGTCCGGCAAATGGCCAAGGAGCAGGAAAAGAAGGGGGCCGACCTGCTCGATGTGAACGTCGGCGTCCCGGGCCTGGATGAAATCAAGGCCATCAGGAACGTTCTGCACGTTTTAATGACCACGGCATCGGCGCCCCTGGTGATCGATTCGGCGAAGATAGAAACGATCGAGGCTGCCTTGCGGATTTATGCCGGCCGGGCCCTGATCAATTCCATTTCCGGGGAGAAGGAAAAACTGACGAAGCTGCTGCCGATCGCGGCCAAATACGGGGCGATGTTTGTTCTTCTGCCCCTGACGGAGGGGGAAATACCGGAAACGGCTGCCAAACGCATCAAGGTCATCAAGATGATATACCGCGAAGCGCGTCGTTTGGGATTCGTTAAGGACGACATCGTCGTGGACGGATTGACGATGACGGTGGCCTCGAATCCGCAGGCCGCCCGCGAAACTCTGGACGTTGTCGCCTGGTGCCGGGCGAACTTCAAGGTCAGGACTGTTTTGGGCCTTTCCAATGTCTCTTTCGGCATGCCGGAAAGAAAGTGGATGAATGCGGCTTTCCTCGCCATGGCGCAGTCGGCGGGGTTGACGATGGCCATAGCCAATCCCGAGAGCGACGAGTTCATGCATGTCAAACGGGCAGGGGACGTCCTCCAGTTGCGCGATAAGGACGCAGCCGCCTATATCACGAATTTCAAGAAACCGTCCCTTCCGCCTGAGGATGTCGAAAACCGAAGTCCGGAACAGAAGGTCCACACGGCCATCCTGGAAGGAAACCGGGAAGAGATCACGGATTTTATAAAAACGGCAATGAACGGGGGGATCGAACCTTCGCGCCTCGTCGATGCATTCATGATTCCGGCCATTGTCCGGGTCGGTGAATTCTATGAGAGAAAAGAGTATTTCCTGCCTCAGCTCATTGCCAGCGCAGAGGCGATGAAGAAAGGCATATCTTATCTCGATCCGTTTCTGCAGAAAGAGAATGCCCAGGCAGCCGACAAGGGCGTCATCATGCTGGCGACGGTCAAAGGGGACATCCACGACATCGGCAAGAATATCGTCGCCCTGATACTCAGGAATCACGGTTACCGCGTCATTGATCTCGGTAAGGACGTGCCGAATGAGGATATCGTTCATGCCGCCGGCAAGTTGCATCCGGATATCATTGGCCTCTCCGCCCTGATGACGACCACCATGGTCAACATGAAGGATATCGTCGCCCTTGCCGGAAAAGAATTGCCGGGCTGCCGCTTCATCGTCGGCGGCGCCGTGGTGACAAGGTCGTTCGCTGATTCCATCGGGGCCGCCTATGCGAAGGACGGCGTGGAGGCCGTTCGCGTCGTTGAAGAGCTGTTGAGGATCAAGAAAAACTAAAACGGGAGGGAAAGCATGGAAAACCCGCTGAAAAAGAGACTGGCTGAAATCATCATCGAGAAATCGTTCAAATACAGGGACAATCCGCCTTTTACACTGGCGTCAGGGAAGACCAGCAATTACTATTTCAACTGCAAGCCGACGACGCTCGATCCCGAGGGCATGAACCTTATCGGGCAGATTGTCTTCGACATGCTGGCTTCGTCCGAAGTCACCGCCGCCGGCGGTCTGACACTCGGGGCCGATCCGATCGCCAATGCCCTGTCCGTCATATCTTTTCAGAGAGGAAGGCCGATAAAGTCTTTCGTGGTCAGGAAGGACGTGAAGGATCACGGCACCAGGAGCGCCGTCGAAGGGAATGTCGCCAAAGGCGAGAAGGTCGTCATCATCGACGATGTCATCACGACGGGGGGATCAACGATCACGGCCATAGAAAAAGCACGCGAGGCGGGGCTGGCCGTGGAGAGGGTCATTGCCCTCATTGACCGCGAAGAGGGCGGCCGGGAAAACATCCAGGCGCTTGTGGACCGCGTGGATTCCGTTCTGACAAGAACGGAAGTAATGTCCGTCTATCAAAAAGACTAAGGCAACCAAGCGTCGCAAGGTATTGACCGAAGGGATTTATAGCGCTATCCTGTGAATCCATGGAGGTACGGAAAATCTGCCGTTGTCGCCCGCTGTCGAAAACCTAATTTGATCAATGGTGTTCAAAAAGGGAGATGCCCGTTATTAAACTTTGATCTCCGATTATGCGGATTAAGGATTGAGAGGACCCGTCAGGTCAATTTGAAAGAATATTCCCGTCTTCTTTGGACCCGGTCGGCCGGGAAGCTCCCGTACGGCGTCATATTCATGCCTTCCCGTCTTTAACCTGTACGTCGTCCCCATAGGTTGCCGATGATGAAGCCCCGCCGAAAAAAGATCGTAATTATCTTATCCATCCTTGCGGTTCTGCTTGTCGCTGCCGGCCTGGTCGTCGCTTATCTCGGCCTGGCCGATCTTGCCACCCATAAGGAAGAAATCGTCCGGGCATTCAAGACGTCGCTCAACCGCGACGTGTCCTACGACAGTGCCGATTTATCTTTTTCCTTAGGGCCCGTCCTTACCTTCCGGGGCATACAAATCCGGGAAAGAGACGGCTCATCTACCTTCGCCGCCATGGACCGGCTGGAACTAAGGGTGGCGTTGCTGCCGCTCTTCCGGAAACAGGTCGTCATCAAGAGGCTTCTTATGGAGAAACCCAGACTGACGCTGCTCCGGTATCCGTCAGGTGAATTCAATATCAGCGATCTCATCGGAAGCAAGAAGGAAGCCCCCCGGTCCGTCGAAATCAGGGGGTTGGCGGTCAACGGCGGACACATCGAATTTCTCGACCAAAAGATAAGCCAGACGGGGATCAAGACCGTACTGGACGGCATCCGTTTCCGGATCGGCGATCTGCGACGGGGAGAAGCATCCCACCTGGACCTGGAAACAGCCGTCATTCAGGGAGACGTCAAGGGAGATATCGCCCTGCATGGAAAGATCGGCATTGCCGCCGCAACGGTTCCTTTGTACAGGAGCAGGCTGGAAGGCGGTCTCGTGTGCCGGGGATTGTCCCTGGAGCAGTTCTGGCCTTATTACCGTCCCTGTGTGCCCTTTGAGAAAATGGCCGGTCGGCTCAATCTCGACAGTCATCTGAAAGGCGATATCGACAACTTCAGTATTTCCGGGACCGTTGCCGTCCAAAAAGCCGTTTTGGCTTATCCGGGCGTCTTTCCTGCCGTCCTGAAGCCGCAGGACATTAAAGTTACATGCCAATTAAAGAAGAGCCCTTCGGACATTGCCGTTGAAAATATCAGGGTGACGGTTGACGGCATGAACATTACGGGTCGCTTCGCCATGAAAGATTTGGACAAGAATGATCCGTTCCTGTCTGCATCGGCGACGACAACCCCCTTTTCCCTGGAGTCTTACATCACGTACATTCCCTACGGTATCATTCCCGGAAGCGTGGCCGGATTTATTAAGAAGCACATCACGGGAGGCACTTATCAACTCCTGGAAGGGTCGCTGGCGGGACGGGTGAGCCAGATCGCCCACATGGGCACGAACGAGAATTACAAAACCCTCCATATCAGGGCCGGTGTGAAAAACGGGCAAATGACGTTCGGCGAGACGATTCCTAAGTTCACGAAAATATCGGGAGAACTGGAACTCAAGGATAAGGATTTTTATCTCCGCCAGATGTCCGGTTATTTCGGGGAATCACCTCTATCGCTGGACGGGAGGATCACCGATTATCCCGTGTCCGTGCCAACGACATATCCGTTCCAGATGACCATGACGCCGGGCCCCCGCGAGATTGCGTGGCTATTGGGCAAAGAGAGGGCGGAGAAGTTATTCTTCTCCGGAAAATCGGTCCTGAGATTGACGGGAAAAGGAACATACGACCAATATGAACTGGAGGGCGACTGGGATCTGACCGACGCTTCTTACAGATATAACGATACGTTTGTCAAAAGACAGGGCCAACCCAACCGGGTCGTCTTTAAATCCCTTATGAACGATAATGAAGCGAGGCTTGTCGACGGCACCTATGAACTTGCACCATTATCCATCAAGGTTTCCGGTCTGTATCCTTTCCGTGGGAAACGGGCGGCTTTCGTTTCTTTCGATTCCAATCTTTTCAGGATACAGGATATCGAATCGGCATTTCCTGCAATCGCTAAATGGCGTCCGAGCGGCAACGTCAGGGTATCGGCCCGGTTGGACGGCATAGACGGGGCTGCGGACGATATCCGTTGGCAGGGTTCCGTCACGTTAGCCGATGTTTCCTTTCTGCCCGGCGAAGCGATAAAGGCCGTCAGCAGCCTGAACGGTACCGTACAACTGCAGAACGAGCACCTGGAGACCTCCCTCATAAGGGGACAGATCGGCAGCACGCCTTTTCAAGCCAGGGCCGTTCTCTCCGGATTTACCGAGCCCACCCTGGATTTGCGCCTGTCCGCGAAAGCCGTGGACCTCAGGGACATCGGCCTGGAGGGAGCCGCCGGTCCTGTCTTGATAAAGGACTTCAAGGGAAACGTTCATTGGTCGGACCGGGGGATTCGTATAAGATCGCTTGCAGCCACCGTCAACGGGTCGGACCTGACCGTGAGCGGCCATGTCACGGACATGCCGAAGCCCCATTACGATATCCATGTGCAATCATCCCACTTTGATACGGACGATTTGAAAATCTTTACCGACCTGGCGAAATCGAAAAGAAACGGGACGTCTCCGGAGGTGACCGTCAAGGCGACGATCCATGCCCTGGAAGGGAAGCTGCAATCCGTACCATACAATAAACTCAGCGCCGATCTTTCCTGGCGTCAGGAGACCCTCTATGTGGATTCCCTTCGTTTCAATGCCCTGGGAGGAAACGTTTCCGGGAGCGGCCGCGTCTTTTTAACGGACCGCTCGGAGCCCCGTTATCAGGTCGCTTTCAATATCGATAACATATCCGCCGGGCAGACGATGGCGATGGTCGGTTTAGACCCGGAGCTAATGACGGGCGACATGACGATAAAAGGCGACCTTGCAGGAAGCGGGACCCATTTGTCGGATATCAAGCGAACAGTGACGGGAGCCGTCAATCTGCGGGCGGATAAAGGCGCACTGCATAAGTTCCAGGTCCTTTCAAAGGTATTCTCAATCCTCAACGTATCGCAGCTGTTTAAGTTTCAGCTTCCGGACATGGTCAGCGGCGGTATGCCCTACAGTCAGATTACCGGCCGCTTCACCCTGAAGGATGGTATCCTCGCGAGCGACGATCTCTATGTCAAGAGCGATGCCATGAACATCACCATCATCGGGAAGGTGGATTTGGTACGGGGCGAATTGGAGGAGACGATCGGCGTACAGCCGCTCCAAACCGTGGATAAGGTCGTGAGCCATATCCCCGTTGTAGGATGGATCCTTACCAACGAAACCAACAGCCTCGTAACAATGTATTTTACGGCCAAAGGCAAATGGGACAACCCGGACGTCCAGGCCGTCCCGGTCAAAGACATGGCTGAGGGCGTCCTGAATATCTTCAGGAGATTGTTCCAACTGCCGCTGAAACTGATCACCGATACGGGGGACGTGATACTCGGCCGATAGAAATGATGTCCGGGCAGTCGGCGGGTGCCGTTTTGAATGCGTTTCTTAAACGGCTGGTTTGTGAGATCCGAGTGTCAGGCTCGTGCACCTTCCAGTCGCAGACGATTCACGGCCAGATGGGCCTTGCGCACCGGTTCCGGAAGCCGGTAACCGCGACAGCAAGAGAGGACGACAGAGACGGCCTTTTCAAGGCCGATCTTGTGTCCCGGTGATATATAGACAGGGCGGACATTCGTCTTGGTCCGGACGACGGCCCCAACGGTTTCCTCGCCGAGCCTCAAATCGGCAACGGACCCCGCCTGCAGACCGACCTCTGCATGGGTGCCTACCAGACGTTTTTTGGCGCAGCCGATCGCAGGGATATCCAGGAAAAGACCGATATGGGACGCCAGTCCCACGCCCCGCGGATGGCTGATTCCCTGTCCGTCAAAGATGATGACGTCGGGGGTGTTTTTGATCTTGGCGAAGGCCTCAAGGAGGGGAGGTCCCTCCCGGAAGCTCAGCAGGCCGGGGATGTAAGGAAAAGCGACTCGTGCGCAGAAAGACGCTTCTTCGATGACGTCCATATCCGGAAAGGTCATGATCAGCACGACGGCGAAGAAAAGGTCGCTGCCCTTGGTGTAGGAGATGTCGGCCCCGGCTACGGTCCTGATCTGTCGGGGAAGATCATCGTCTCCAAGAATCAGGAGACTTTTGATCTCCTGCTGGAGAGCCACGGCTTCCCGGGAGGTAACGTCCCAGGCATGCAGGTTTCGAATTCTCATAAAGTTATGACGGCATATCCTTGAGAATGGTCTCGGCCTGAACGATGTCCTGTTTGATCTGGGCGATCAATTTTTCCGGGCCGTCAAATTTTATCTCCGGGCGTATCCGGTCGATGAAGAGGACTTCGATGTCCTTATCGTAGACGTCACCCTTGAAATCGAGGATGAAGGCCTCGACGGTTCGGGCCGCATCGCCGAAAGTCGGGTTGTTCCCGATATTGAGGACACTGCGGTAGCGGTTTCCATCCAGGCATACGACGACGGCGTACACGCCGTCCGGGGGAAGAGGGAGCTTGTCCGATTGGATGTTTGCCGTGGGAAAACCGAGACCGGCGCCCCTTTGATGCCCGCGAACGACGGTTCCGGCCAGACTGTAGGGGCGTCCTAACCATTCCGATGCAAGGCGTATCTCGCCCGCCGTCAAGGCGTTGCGGACACGGGTACTGCTGATGACCGTATCTCCGATGCTGAACGCATGAATCACCTGTACCTCGAATCCCAATCTTTTCCCATGGGCGGCGAGAAAAGCTTCATTACCCTCCTTGTTCCTGCCGAAGGCGTAATCGTGTCCGATGATGATTTTGCGGATGCGAAGCTTATCCCACAGGATATGATTCACGAATTCTCCTGCCGTGGTCTTGGCGAATTCTAATGAAAACGAAATGATGATCAATGCGTCAATACCCGTCTGCGCAATGAGCGCCGCCTTCTCCGAGATGGTCGTTATCAGATAGAAGGGCCTCCTTTCCGGATGCAGGACCATCTTCGGATGCGGGTCGAACGTAATGACGACGGCTTTCCCGTTGACCTGGCGCGCATCGGCGACGACCTGTTTGAATATGGACTGATGGCCGAGATGGACGCCGTCGAAATTGCCGATGGTGACGACGGACCCGTGCAGATCGGCAGGAATATCGTTGATGCTAGTGATGATTTTCATGGATAATGCTTGCCTTTGCTTTGTTTATTTGCCGCGCTAACTTAATCATTTATTCCATGAATATCAAGGGTGTTTTTGATCGGATCAAATGAGCCGGCGGCGGCGACAGCCGTCATTTTTCCTTGACAACCAACCTTACGTCGTTGTAGAGAGCCCTTGAGTTTGCAGTTCCTTGGACATCATTGCCGAAGTGGCGGAATTGGTAGACGCGCTAGGTTCAGGGTCTAGTGGGTGTAGGCCTGTCCGGGTTCAAATCCCGGCTTCGGCACCATAGATAGAGTGGGATTTCTCACAGAGATCGGGGATTCGGATTATAATCCGAATCCCCGATTTTCGTTTGGGGGGTTCTTGATGCTTCTTCGATGACGGGAAGCTTTCTCAGGCGTTCCGGAACGCACCAGAACAGTTCTGACGCTACACGTATCTCTTCGTGCCCCTGCCGTAGGATATTCCCAATTTCTTCATTCTGCTCCTCAGGGTGCTGGGGTTGATGCCGAGGAGGGCCGCAGCGCCTTCCGCTCCATGGACGACACCATGGGTCATTCGTAACACGTTTTGGATATGCCTGGCGGTTATTTCGTCGAGCCTTACGGGACGCCCCGGAAGCGTCAGCAGCGATGCCTGGTCGTAGCCGCCGTCCTGAAACTCTAGGATGTTGAAATCCAGGGGGCCTTTCGGATTCAGGATCATTTCCCGCTCCACAAGATTCTCAAGTTCCCGGACGTTGCCCGGCCAGTGATAGCTCATGAGTCGTTCAACCGCGTCATGCGCCGGTTCGGGAGGGACGGGTAGTTTCAGCTCCCTTGCCTTCTTGTTGATAAAATAATAAACGAGCGACGGAATATCCCCTTTTCTTTCCCGAAGCGGCAGGACCCGGATAGGGAAGACGTTGATCCGAAACCACAGGTCTTCCCGGAACTGATTCATACGGACCATCTCCTGAAGGTTGCGATGGGTGGCGGCGATGATGCGGATATCGACAGGGATTGGTTTCGTTCCCCCCACACGTTCGATGACTTTGTCCTGGAGAACGCGAAGCATTCTGACCTGGGCCTGAGGTTGAAGTTCTCCGATTTCATCGATGAAGATGGTGCCTCCGTCGGCCCGTTCGAACCTGCCGCGCTTCTGTTCGAAGGCGCCTGTAAACGACCCTTTCTCGTGGCCGAAAAGTTCACTGTCCAAGAGAGTTTCCGGGATCGCGCCGCTGTTGACCGTAATGAAGGGCCCTTTTCTTCGCGGCGACAATTGGTGAATCGCGCTGGCGATAACCCCTTTGCCGACGCCCGTCTCTCCCAGAAGCAGCACGGGGCTTTCCAGCGGCGCGACTTTCTGGACCATGGCTATGACGTCTTTCAGGCCGAAGTCGCTTCCTATGATCGTATCGTAAGACAGTCGCAGCAATTCGTCGTGGAGATACCGGTTGTCGTCCATCAGCATATCTTTCAGCCGTATGACCTCACGGTAGGCCAGGGCGTTGGACAGGGCGACAGCGAAAGGTTCGTTCAGGAGCGCGAGGAGCCGGGCATGTTCTTCCCTGTAACGGTCAAACCCGTCCGCTGTCAGGACGATGGACCCCAATCGTGCGCCTTCGATGACCAGTCGCATGATTAATGCCGATGATCCGGGTATTCGGAACGATTCCGCTATCTTGGCGATCACGGGATCGCTTTCGGGGCGGTTGACGATCCGCACATTCTGCACCCCTGGTTTTTCCAGACTCATTCGGCCTTCCCTGGTCAGGAGGGTTATCTTCTCCGGATTCCTGCTGTCTGCAGACGTCACCGCGGCTATGGTTCGGATGGCCCCCAGGCTTTGTTCGTAGAGATGAAGAAAAATCTCGTCCACCGGCATGAACGACCGCAGATAGAGCAGAGAATGCTGAAGGGATCTGTCCAGATCGAGGCTGCCGCAGATTCTGATCGTCATCTGACGGAAGAAATCATTTTCATCAATCATGGGCGGTTTCCTCCGAAGATATAAGATATTGGAAATACTATTTTTATTCTATCCGGATACGGCATTGCGATAGACATCACTTTGTCCTTGAAGCACTGGAGTTCCTGGGATGAAGAACCTTCCCGATTTGTGCAATATAGCACTTGTTGTGAAATAGCGCAATTTGTTCTGCGAAAAATCGCAATAATGTTGGATTCATTCTCGTAACAATATGATATAACGGATAATATTGTGTGGCATAGTCTATGCGACAATAAGGTGAAAAGAACCCGAGAGGCGGAGAAGATGAAATGGCTGGAGGTTATTATGATGCAGGTCGCCGAGCAAAACAGGGAGATTGTGCATCAGAAGGTCGCCGGCCTGATCTCGGAAATCGGTCCGAACAGCGGCATCGAGAGAACCCTCCTGTTCCGTCACGCCATGACTGAAAACGGCTTGAATATCCATATTTATTGGAATTCGGATCAGGTAGAACCATGGGGAAGTGCCGCCGGTCTCTCCCTGTGCAGCGTCCTTGCAGAGTACGGCCTGGTTTCACATGCCGTCTGGATCGAAGTCCGATGATATACGGACATTCGACTTTACCGGGTCTCCGGGAATTTGCCCGGAAAGGAATCATGCACAGGCCGGCGGAAGGGATCGATAAGAGAAGGACAGGCACGGCCGAGACTCGGTTTCCTTCATCGCCTCTTTCGGTTGCGCGGTATCCGTGGGGTTGAGGTTTCAGACTTGATCCCGCGGCCGCAGGGCGAAAAACGCCGTCCGGGCGTAGACTCGGCCTTATCGGGAGTGTTCCCGTGGCTGTAAGGCGGACGCCGGGAAGGCCGTAGATAAGAGGTTAAGAGGAGGTCACAAAATGAAACTTCTAAAATGGGCATTGGTGGTCATAGTCGCTGTGGGATTGGCGGGATGTTCAGCGTCAGCACAGAAACAGGTCGAATTCGGAAGAGGCACCGCTTATGGACAGAGCCAGTATGGAGGAGAATCTATTCCCCTTTCTTCGGGCACGTATGAACCTGATCTCTTTCATCCGCAGAAGCATGATTCGCCAAACGTCGCGCAGGATAAGGCCCAAAGCTATTCGGGTACCATCTCTTCCGCACGGATTGGAAGCGGCCTGAAGTGCGAATTCTATGAGGATACCGACTGCAAGGGCAATAAACTGGGCCCCTTGGGAGAGGGCAATTATCCGGACTTCCGGGAGAAGGGATGGTCCGATAAAATTAAATCGATAAAATGTTATCCTGCCGGTTGATCCCCACCAAAAAAACCACCGGCAGTTTTAAGAGGCCGTCCCGTCTCACGATGGGACGGCTTTTTTCGTTTCGCAGATCATTGATCACCTGGTGCGGTTCTCGAACGTTCTCGATACTTCCCTCAGGAAAACAGGAATCTCACTCATCCTGAAAATCATCTTTCTGCAATGGATTCTCTGTTGACCACTATCACCTCATGATGTATTTTTTTATTGTAACGGCTCATCTGCCGGTGCAAAAATACGTAAAGGATTGACGGTGGCAACTTGAACATCGCCGTTTTTATCGTCGGTACGATTCTCATAGTCATCATCCTGGGGGACGCTTTTGAAACCATGGTCCTTCCCCGGCGGGTGACGCGCCGTTTCCGTCTGGCCCGTCTCTATTTCCGATACACCTGGGTCATTTGGCTGTTCCTGGCACGCATGATAAAACCCCATCGCCGCCAGGATACTTTCCTTGGTTTTTTTGGTCCCCTTTCGGTCATCGTACTGATTATACTCTGGGCGACGGGGCTGATCACGGGCTTCTCCCTCATGCATTGGGCCTTTGATACGATCCTGGCAACGCCGCAGGGAACGGCCGGCTTTTGGACGTATCTTTACCTGAGCGGGACAACGTTCTTCACTCTGGGGCTGGGTGATGTCGTCCCGGGTACAGCCTTGGGACGGGGGCTCGCCGCGTTGGAGTCGGGAATGGGATTCGGATTTCTTGCTCTCGTCATCAGCTATCTGCCTCTCCTTAACCAATCGTTCGCCAGGCGGGAGATTGCCGTATCGCTCCTCGATTCTCATGCCGGATCGCCCCCTGTGGCCACCGAGATGCTGCTCCGCCATATCCACCGGGATGACCTGACGGAATTGGATCGCCATTTTTACGATTGGGAAAGATGGTCGGCCGAACTTCTGGAGAGCCTTTTGTCCTATCCGATTTTGGCCTTTTTCCGGTCGCATCACGACAACCAGTCCTGGCTGGGATCGCTCACGGCCATCCTCGATGCCAGTGCGATCATCATGGCGGCAACGGAAGGAGTCCGCAGCGATCAGGCCCGCTTCACCTTTGCCATGACGCGGCACACGATTGTCGATTTGGCCCAGGTTTACAGCTGCCCTCCCCACCATGGCACGATCAACCGACTCCCTCCTGACGACTTCGAACGCCTGTATGCCCTCGTTGCTTCTACCGGTCTGACCCTGCCGGACAAGGATATCCTGGCGAGCAACCTTGCGGAACTGCGGATGCTTTATGAGCCTTATATCTGCTCGCTTTCCCGCTTTTTCCGTTTTCCCCTGCCGCCATGGCTGCCCAAGACCGGCTACCGCGACAATTGGCAGACGACCCCTTGGCGGTCTGCCGTCGACGGGAAGAAACGTGAACATCTGGTGGTCAACCGGGAAGATCATTTTTAATCCCACCCGCGTCCTTTGGAGGCGTTGGGGGCACGGCCGGAATATATACGATGGTTTCAGGCGGGAGAGGGCAGTCCGGTTTCCTCAGACGATTCCTTTGGAAACCCATGCGGCGATCTGGGCTTCCGAATATCCCATGTCGCGCAAAATCTCCGCCGTATGCTCGCCGAGGTCCGGTGGGGGTGTGCGCCAGCCGGGGGTAAAGGAGGAAAACTTGACCGGGAAGCCCTGTTGGGGGACACTGCCTCCGTGGGGATGTCGATCCTTGAACCAGAGTCCTCTGTGAATAACCTGCGGATCGGCAAGGGCCTCCTCCAGGTCATTGACCGGGGCAAAGCAGGTTTCAAATTGCGAAAGGAGCGAAAGCCATTCCGTCCGGGTTTTTCCGGCAACAATCATTCTTATCTCGGACATGATCTCCTGTTGATCGGTTACGGGCATCGACCAGGCGGGGACAAGGTCTTCCCGGTCGATTGCCTGACAGAAGCCCTTCCAGAACTTCTCTTCGACGCAGCCCAGGGAAATGTACTTCCCGTCCCTGGTCTTATAGACATTATAAGTGACGGAACCTCCGCCCAGGTTAGCTTCCCCTCGCTTCGGGAGTTTCCCGTCCGTCATGTATTGGGCCATGATAAGGCTTAAGAAGGGCGTCAATCCGTCGAGAAGGGAGGCGTCGATGTGCTGTCCTTCTCCTGTTCGCTCTCTCATAAAAAGGGCGGTCAGAATACCGATCACGGCGTTCAGGCTGGCGCTCACGCCGGCAAACTGTACAACCGGCACAATCGGTTGTTGCCCCTGTATGCCCAGGAGGTCAAGGATGCCGGACAGCCCCATGACGTCCAGATCGTGTGCTGCCCGGTCGCTGTGAGGTCCGTCCTGTCCGAAACTCGTCAGGGAACAGTAAATGAGCCGTGGGTTGACCTGCTTCAAATCTTCATAGCCCAACCCCATTTTACCGATGGCGCCGGGCCGGAAATTCTCCAGAAGGACGTCTGCCTTCTCCGCCAATGCTTTCAGTATCTCGAGCCCTGCCTTTGTTTTCAGGTTCAGAGACAAACCTTTCTTATTGCGGTTGGCAATGTGGAAATAACTGCCCCAGTTTCCGATGAACGGGGCCACATAACGGAAACTGTCCCCTCTTTCCGGATGTTCTATTTTGATGACGTCTGCGCCCAAATCGGCAAGCATCTGGGTGCAGAGCGAGCCGGGCAACAGTTGCGAAAGATCGAGAACGCGAATGCCTTGCAGGGGTAAAGCCATGTCTTGTTCCTCCTTATCTGACCGCCCGTCCCATATGGCGAATTTCGTCATCCGTGTCAACCGGAAAGGCCGCACCTTTTGATATTGATTTACGAATGAAGCGGTGATAGTTTTTCATTACATTTCATGAATCATGACGACGAAGGACGAAACGGTTGCGGACATTAACGCCTCGCGCAAGACTTGAAAAGGTTGAAGAGGAAAGCCTGGCCCTCTATGCGACAAAGAGCGCCCGGAGTCTCGGCAGAACGCTCCATGGCGACGAGCACGACGATTTCCGGACGTGTTTTCAGAGGGATCGGGACAGGATCCTCTATTCAAAGGCCTTTAAGGACCTCCAGTACAAAACCCAGGTCTTCCTCATTACGGAAGGCGATTTTTACAGGACGAGATTGACCCATACCCTGGAAGTCGCCCAGCATGCGAGGACTTTTGCCAGGGTATTAGGCCTTAACGAAGACCTGTGTGAAGCCATCGCTTATGCCCATGATCTGGGGCATACCCCCTTCGGTCACGCCGGCGAGGAGGAACTTGACGAACTGATGAAAAACGACGGGGGCTTCGAGCATAATATTCAAAGCCTCAGGATTGTCGACTCCCTGGAAAAGCGTTACCGGGATTATGACGGCCTCAATCTTTGCTTTGAAACGCGCGAAGGTATCGCCCGCCATAAGACGACTCACGACCATCCCGTTCCGCCGGCCGAATTCGGCCGGTATGTCAATTCCTCCCTGGAGGCCCAGGCCGTCAATATCGCCGATCCCCTGGCCTATTGCGCCCACGATCTGGAAGATGCCCTCAATGCGGGGTATCTCAGCATCGACGACGCCCGGGCCATGAATAATCCCCTGATGAACAAGGTGCTCAGGAAATGCACCGGGCAGTTCAGCAACTTTCTCGTATCCGATACGGTTCTGCAGTCGCGGCTCCTCGTCCGAACGCTCATCGAAGAGGCCAATGTGATGGTCATCCGGGAAACGCGGCGAAACCTCAAACGCTACAACATCCGCTCCGTGGGGGACGTAAGACGGACGGCCATGGACATTGTCGCCGCACCCGCCAAGGACTGGGCGGATTTCAACCGCCTGAAGGATTATCTATACGACAATGTCTATAAGAAGGCGCAGGTCTGCATCATGAACGAAAAGGGCAAACTGGTCATTCGGCGGATATTCGAACACCTCGAAAAAGCGCCGGAGATGCTGCCCGGCCATTGGAAAACGCGGTACGAGCAGGCGGGAAGCATATCCGATAAAAGACGGGTATTGACGGACTACATTTCGGGCATGACGGACCGCTACGCCATGGACCTGTACCAGATGATGTTTGCCCCTTACGAAAAGGTCATGTTCGAATTCCGTGAACGCTGACCGTCGCGATCTGAAAACGGACCCCTTGAGGAATATCTTTCCCCGAAATATTCAGATGACCCGGTCTGGGCCCATCCTTTCCCCGCAGGTCGTATCGAACTGAGACCGGTTGTATCCATCGGCAATACCGCTTCTATAGCGTTTCCCGGATCGGGATGGCGAAGGGATGCGATCTTTCCGTCGACGATGACCGCTATGCCGCACCGGATTGCGGCATGGCTATCGGCTCTCGGGCGCCGGCGGTACGTAAGGCGTGTTCTGGTATTTCCTGGCTTCCGCCTGGGCGGCTCCTTCTCCCCCTTCCACGTCCAGAGCCTGCGAATAGTATTCCTGCGCCTTGCTTCTCTCCTTGCGGGCATCACTTATCATACCGAGGCGAACCAGCGCCCAGGCCCTGATACGGGCATTGTACGGGGCGGTATCCTGCTTGGCCCGCTGCAGATACTCCACCGCCAGAGCATATTTTTGCTGGTTGAAGAGGATTCTTCCCATCAGCAGTTCATAACGGGACTGGAGCTTTGCGACATAAGGAGGGGTCTTCGTGACAATGCCTTTTTCGATTTCCCGGGCGATGGCGAAGGCTTCGTCGAACCTGTGTATATCCGACAGCGTATTGGCAAGGGCAAAAGAGAAATTATAGTTGCGCGGGTAGGCGTCTTTCAATTTTTTGGCCAAGGGCAGGGCCCGTTGCGGCATATTCTCGTAATTGGAATAGATCGATGTCAATTCCGCCTGGGCGAGTTCCCGCAGCAGGTCGCCCTTCTGGGCGGCAGTCTCCAATTCCTGTATCCCTTTCTTGCGGTCGCCGGTCGTAATCAGGATGGAAGAGATGAAACGGCTGAAACCGGGCAGCAAGTCGAGATGATAGTGGAGCAGGCCCATCGGGAAGTAAACATCGAAATCCTGCGGAGCCTCTTTCTTGATCTTTTCGCAGTAATCCCAGATGTTGGACGTCTCCTGGACGATAACCGTGTAACGTTTCAGACCGATCGCCCAGCGAACTTTGGCGATCCTGGCCAATACGATGGCATAATGGGCCTGGACGTCATCCGCCCGCTTTTCGAGCCTCTTGCTTCCCAGGGCTACGGCCTGATCGGCGTAACGCAACATAAACCCCTGATACGTTTCCCGTTCTTTCTGCTCGAAACTCGTCTCATAGGCAAAAAGATATGTCAGGGTCAGGAAGGCATAGCCGACGGGATTCTCCCGGTCCAGATCCACAGCCTTTTGAAATTGGGCTATGGCGCCCTGGGTGTCCAGATCGAATATCTTTTCCGCTCCCTTCCGGAGGGTCGAGTGGAGCGGTTCCACCTGCATCGGAGAGGCGGCTTCGGCAAAGTCGCAAGCGAGCAGGCATACGGTCATGAAGGCAATGTGCGCCAGGATCAATAACGGCTTCTTCATGCGATAATCCCTCCTGTTTTGAAGTATTATAGCATGCTTACAGCCAAAGCGTATCCTATTTTTTAAGACGGCTCCCCCCGGCGGCCGAATTTCCGGGCTGTCAGGTCGCGCCGGCGGGGTCTCAAGGTATTGTCGGCCCGCTCCTTCTCGATGACCCGCTTGAACAGTCTGAACATCTTGTAATTCTGCGGTTCTTCCCCGTAGAAGGTATCCCAGGCGTAACCGTAAAGCTCCTGGAGTTTATCGGGCGACATATTCTTGGGTTGGAAGACCACCTTGTCTGCCGTGTAGTCGTTCCAGTCGTAAGAGAGAATGCGTTTTTCCCTGTGCAGATCGTCGAAAGTGCGGGTGTGGGGGAAGGGGGTCAAAACGGTGAATTCCGCCAGATCGAGTTCGACTTCCATGAGAAAGTCGATCAGCCTCTTGATGCTGTCCTCCGTATGCTCGTCCAGGCCGAGAAGAATCGTGCCTTCGACTCCGATGCCGTAGTCGTGATAACGTTTGATCCGTTCCTTTATGTAATCGGATGTATCGAAGATGGCCTGATAAACGTACCAGGCCCCGGCCTGGGCGGCCAGGTCCAGCACCTGGTCGTCGTTTTCGATGGGATGACAGCACCATTTCTTCTTCAGAGGGATCATTTCCCGAAAGAGGCCCATTTCCCATTCTTTGTCCTGGGCGAGGGAATTATCGACAATGAAGAGGCGGTTGTTGTCGATGCCGGCGAGCTCTTCCGCCACTCTATCGAACGGCCTGGGCCGGAATTTCCGGCCGCCGAGGTAACTTACGCAACAGGGGTAACAGTCGAAGCGGCATCCCCTTGACGTATGGACCAAGTCCACCATCTGGACGCCCTTATAGTTGTACAATTCCCGGTTCAGGATGCTCCGTCGGGCCGGGCCGACCGCCTCGATCGGCGGAAACTCCCCCATGTAATTGTAAACCTTTCGTAAGCGGTTGTTCCTGAAATCGTCGAAGACGCCTTCCATGCGTCCTTCCGCTTCTCCCAGGAATACGGCATCGGCGTGATCCTTCATTTCTTCCGCGTGGAGCATGACGGCGATCCCGCCCACGATGACCTTGATTCCCTTTTGGCGGTAGATATCCGCTATCTCCCACCCCCGCTTCACCTGGCTTGTCAGCATCATGGAAATACCGATGAAGTCGACGGGAGTGTCGAAATCGATAGGCTCGACATTTTCATCGATGAATTCAACATCTATATCGGGCGGGACCGTTGCGGCAAAAACAACGGGACCATGGGGCGGGAGGTGAAACTCGGTCTGTCTCGCCAGTTTCTTCCAACGGGGATAAATCAATCTGAATTTCATGAGAAAAATCCTTTTATTGCTTATTGGGTTCGGATGGGACGGGTTCCGCGCCGATCAAGGCCATATGCAGGGTATATCCGCCGGACCCGTGGCTTTCCAAGTCGAGGCGTCCCGGGATGTTGTTTTCATTAAGAAGGGAAGCCCTCGCCGTACGAATCAACACATCTTGTCTGTCATACCGCCTGATGAACCAGACGGACTCCCGGCCGACGCTGATGTCGGTCGTCGCTCCGTCCGCATCCCGGAACCGGCATACCATAGAGCCGTCCTCTGTGAAGCCGGCATCAGACAATATCCCCGGAGGCGGGAAGACCATGAGCCAGAGGTCCTCCATCATATGCTCCGCATAGGCGACCGAATCGAAAGGCGGGACCCCCCGATTGATTTGCACAAGCTTTCCGAGTTCTGCGTCGAAAAGAACGAATCCCTCAATGGTCATAATAACGCTGCGAAGCGACCTTGCCTCGGGGTCGACAAGCAGAACGCCGAGAAGATGGATCTGCGTTCCTCCTGAAAACGAGGCCTCCACGGAATGGATCAGCCGATAGGGACTCTCGGGAAAGGGGCGCAGGCACTGCTTTTTCACATCCTGGAGTATGTTGGGATCAGCCGGTCTTAGCTTGGGCATTCCGCTGCACGAAATCAGGAAGACGATGAGGAGCAAGGCGGCAAAACCTCGTCCCCGCTGCCGGTTTTTTGTCCTTTTTATGATCGACAGGCCGGCAAAAAACCCTCTGATGAACGGTATGTTCGGTCTTGTACGTCTTCTAGCGGATTTCTTTAAAAAGCGAATCATCGATTCCCTTATTCAGTTCGATGTCTTTGAACTCCAGCCACGTTGAGGCCTTTTCGCCCTCGACGATATGGATGGTCTTGATCGCGCCGGCCTTTTCTCCCGAGAGGGTGATTTCGATCCTTTGGATCATATCGGCAAGCCCCTTTTCTTTCGGCGTCAGGATAATCATGGGTGCCTTGCCCGGCTTCAATGTGGCCGCAAAGCTCTTGTTTTGATCGAATCTGCCCTTGCTCCAGGTGGTGATTTCCTGGAAGACGACCTTCATCCCGGGCATCCTGACGCCGGCGTCTTCGACGAAACCCTTAT
Source organism: Syntrophales bacterium (assembly GCA_963668175.1). Taxonomy (GTDB): domain Bacteria; phylum Desulfobacterota; class Syntrophia; order Syntrophales; family PHBD01. The sequence goes on along the minus strand of OY764159.1, from coordinate 4,475,471 downwards.
CCCCCTTGACATAACGATGGACATCACCCCCGTGCATGAGCATGATGCTCCGTACCGGCGTGAGATACTCCCATCGTATCGAATCCGGGGATTTGAAGTAGAAGCGCCCCTCCGACACGAGTGGTCTGGCCAGGATGTTCATTTCTTTTTTCTGCGTGAAACGGGCGCTGATGGACGTTATCTTTTCCGACTGCTGCCTGATCTGCTCCCAGCTCTCTGCCCATCCCAGCAGGAGCGGGCACAGAACGAGCAGCGGCCACAGCCGCCATGTCAGCTTTCGAATAGGCGTGGATGTCTTTTTGCTGATCCTCATGAGGCAGGGTTCCTTCCGACAGGGCAGGTCATGTCAGATCATGCCTCCGTTCACGGAAATGACCTGACCGGTGATGTAGGATGCATCTTCAGAACACAGGAAGGCAACAACCTTGGCCACTTCTTCCGGACGGCCGATCCGGGCCATGGGAATGATGTCCTTGATACGCTCCAGGGGGGCATGTTGAATCATTTCCGTTTCTATCGCCCCCGGGGCGACGACATTGACCCGGATGCCCATGCGGCCCACTTCAGCGGCCAGCGACCGGCTTGCCGCAATGAGGCCGGCTTTGGCCGCGGAATAGTTGACCTGACCCCGGTTCGGAAGAAGAGCGGCAACAGAAGATATTGAGACGATAGAGCCTCTCTTGTTGCGCGCCATCTTACGGATGACCGGTTTCGTCATATTGTAGAATCCCTTGAGCGCCGTGCTGATGACGGCGTCCCAGTCATGCTCCGGCATCATCATGAAGAGGCCGTCCGCCGTCACGCCCGCATTGTTGACCAGTACATCGATATTCTTGACCCGCGACGCAAGAGCCGACATGTGCTGTTCCGCTTCCGCCGATACGGCCACATCGAACTTCATGGCCTCTCCTTCGCCCCCGGTCTCTCTGATCAAGGCCAGCGTCTCCTCGGCGGCTTGATCGTTGGCCTTGTATGTGAAGACGACATGATATCCCGCCCGGGCCAATTCCACGCCAATCGCCCGTCCGATACCCCTGCTGCCGCCTGTGACGACTGCGACTTTTCCATTGTCCATGACAGTGTCTCCTTCATTTTGCCTTCTATCGTATCAGCAATCCGTGAAGATGTCATTATTTTGACATCCCATAAAGATCGGACTTTTAGTAAAGAATAAACCTAGCGCATTCCCGGCCGATGATCAAGGCTTCGCCTGATTTTCAGCGCCGAATTCTTCCCGGAACACCTGGAGGGAGACTGTGCCGATCAGTTTCCCTTCGGCAGTGACGGATCCTTCGATGACGCTGTATGCCTCCTGACTGTATAAGACACTGGCTTTCGTAATCAAACGGCTGTTCAGTCCGATATCGCTGATGTAGAACTCGGCGTTCTTGATGCCGACGATCCATCCTCTGCCCTGGCCTTCACCCGTCTCCTTCTTCCTCTTCATGCCGATATTGACGGCTGCCGTCTGGGCGACCAGTTCGACGGCGATGAGAGCGCTGAGGGACCGGCCGCTGACCAGGGGCCAAAGATCGTTGGGATAGGAGGCGGTAATGGCCGTATCTTCCGAGACTTCGATGATTTCATCCACCAGTTTCATGCGTCCGCGATGGGGGATGATATCCTCGATCTGCATCATTGTTTCCATCGTTGCGCTGTTCCGCTTTCAGGTAAATTCATACCGCAATTAAGGGAAAAAACGAATGTAAGTCAAGAAAAATAAAACGGCTTCTTGCGCAGCGAAAGAGCCAGGCGAGTTCCCGGGTTCATGACGTTCGAAAAATGATCTGAGGAGGAGACAGACGAAACGAGAAGAGGGGGCCTCGGCCGACTGTGTGATGCAGGCCGATAAACCATGGCAAATCCTGTTCGGAAGCGCAGAGATGAGGACGCCGGGCCGTTCGTAACGGTCCGGCGTCAATGTGGCACCCTCCTCAATGAAACACTCTTCTATAGGTTTTCCGGATCAGGCCTTGTCGATTTTCAGGAAGTAGTTGATGCTGGCAGCCTCTTCCAGGACCTCGATATTCGCGATCTCGTCTTTCGGGATCGATTTGGCAAAGGCCAGCATCTCCTCTTTGTCCCGATATATGAGCGGCCAGTCGAAGATGTAGTCCATGGCGAACCTGAGGTGACGGGGATTGTTGTGGTTGAAATTACCGATGATCAGTGAGCCTCCCGGCTTCACGAGGCTGAAGAGGTTCCTGGTCAGGGCGACGGTCCCTTTTTCGTCGTCCAGAGGGAAATTCTTGATATAATCGTAAAGTCCCGCCGTATAAACCAGGTCGAAGCTTTCCTTTTCCAGGCGCTTCAATTCATATTTCACATAGCTCATAAGCAGACGCCAGTAGCCTCTGAAATCATGGGCGGGGGAGCAGTATTTGTGGAATATGTCTCGCGGCTTTGCCGTCACATAATTCCCCGCGATGATCTGGAAGGCATTGGCCAGGGCATACTTGAATTGCAACTGGTGACTGCCGTTCTTGAATTGCTGAAGGGTATCCATGTCATGATCCAGGGCGAGGAACTCATAGTTGTTTCGTCCTTCGTTGTGACTGAGGACATCCTTGATCTCCTCGGCCGGTCCTGCCGCCAGGCTCATGATCTTTCCACCGCCGGTTTTTTGAATGTGCTGGGACAGGAACTGCCGTCGGTTCCGCACTGCCACGCAGGCCTTGGTTGAGCAGGCATGTTTATGGAGAAACATACCGAAAGTTGTCGGACCTTCGTACTGATTCCGATAAATGTAGTGCATCATGTGCGCATCGCCCGGGTAACCGTTCGGTTTGTTCATGATCCGCCAGTAGAAGGGCGCTTCCTGAACGATCTTGAAGTAACGGCTCTGCCGGATATACTGCATGTATGCCTGCCTTTGTTCGTTCGCAGCGTCGGCCGTTATCTCTCCCAATCTGTCGGAGACGTCAACCACCCACGGGTCATAGACAGCCATTTCCGAATCCAATATCCTCCGCAGACCTTCCATGTTCACCGGCAATGCGTTCAGTCTGGTGTGCAGACGAATGTGCATATCTTCGAATTCTCCGAATACACGAATGAAGTCGGCGAGAGCCTGCGATTTACCGATACTCCTGACAGGGATGAATGAGGGCGGATCCTGCGTATCGTCTATAAGGTCTGCGACACCTATCCTGTTGGAGAGACCCTTCAGCGCTTTTGCATTCCTTGTCGTCGAGCGCTGATGGTTGTGGTCCGCCACATCCGGTGAAGGCTGATGGGACGTGAGACTGCCGGGTATCGCCTGATTGATTGTAAGATCGCTGATTGCCATGTTCCCCCCCGATAAATAACAGTAGGATTCGTTTATCATTCCGTCTAAGCAATCAATATGCCACAGGATCTAATATGACCGTAGAGCTTCAGGGTCTGTATGCCCGAAAGCGTCTCACAGCGCGGGTTTGAACTTCTTCATGCCGTATCCTCCCACATTAAGAAAGGAATCCTTTGAGGGCCTCGAATCTATTGGAAAATGCTTTTCAGGCTGCGATGACGTCAAAAATATGACAATAACGCATGCCATCCATATGACATACGTTTCTGCAATATTTTGGAACGGCACCATGTGAGATGCTTTATGCTGCTGCTTTCTCATTGACTTTATGATTCCTTTTCCCTATATTTCACCCGATGAATACGTTATTCTGATCCTGTGAAACCCATGACCCCGACAGTTAAAAATACAAAGAAAACCAAGAAAGATTTGCTTCGGGAATTGGCCGAATTGCGCGGTCAGCTCGACGTTTCGAGTAATGCGCGGGCCACCGACCTGATCATCGAGGAAGGCCTTTACCGGACCCTTGAAAACAGTTCCCAGGCCGGCATCTATGTCGTGCAGGACGGGAAATTCCGTTTTGTCAATCAACACACCACCAACTACTGGGGCTACAGCAAAGACGAGCTGATCGGCATGGAGTCCATGAGCATCGTTCATCCCGATGACCGGGAGCGGATGCGGGATGCCGCCATCAAGATGCTTAAGGGCGAGAGAACCTCTTCTTACGAATTCAGGACGATTGCCAAAAATGGCGAGGTGAGATGGATAACGGAGACCATCACGTCCATCCACTATAAGGGAGCCAGGGCCGTTCTTGGGAACTCCATGGATATCACGGAGCAGATCAAGACGCGGGACAAACTGGCTGAACTGGAAGCCTTGGAAGCCTCTATCCTGGAGGCCATTCCCCATGCGGTGATCGGTTTCCGGGACCGGCAGATTATCTTTGCCAATGACGGTGTCCATAATGTTTTCGGATGGCGGGCGGATGAGCTGATAGGCAGGAAATCCAGGATCCTGTACCAAACGGATGAAGGCTACGAGGAGATCGCGCGGAATTTATACTCCACGCTCGAACGGCACAAGACATTTGCGACGGAATTCCCCTGCCGCCGCAAGGATGGTCGCGATATCGTTTGCAAGGTGACGGCGTCCCGCATTGGCGAGACCCTCAAGAATAAAAGTACGGTTATTACTTACGAGGACATCACGGAACGCAAACGGGTTGAAGAGGCCTATGAGACCATGGCCAACAGCTCCCAGGCAGGCGTTTATGTCGTCCAGAACGGTATGTTCCAGTTCGTCAATCACCATGCCGCCAAGTATGCCGATTTCAGCCCGAAAGAGTTGGTAGGCATGAATTCCATGAGTCTCGTTCATCCCGGCGACCGGCAAATGGTGAAGACCAATTCCAAGAAGATGCTGCGGGGCGAACGCACCTCGCCCCATGAATTCAGGATCATTACAAAAAAAGGGGAAGTGAGATGGATTATGGAAACGGTGACGCTCATTCCTTACAGGGGAGAGCGGGCCGTTCTGGGCAACTCGATGGACATCACCGAGCAGATTCAGGCACGCAACAAATTGGCGGAGCTGGAGGCCCTGGAAGCGTCCATTCTGGAGGCTATTCCCCATGCCGTTATCGGCCTGCAGGATCGACGCATTATCTTCGCCAACGACGGCGTCAAAGCCGTCTTCGGGTGGAGGGCAAAAGAGTTGATCGGCAAAAGTACCCGCATACTCTATAAAACGGACGAGGACTACGAACGGATCGCCGATTTGATCTATGCCATTCTTGAGCGTCAACCTATTGTCAGCACGGAATTTCCCTGCCGCCGGAAGGACGGGATTGATATCGAATGTCTCATCAGCGTCTCCAGGATCGGTGAGCGTCTTCAGGAGAGACGGGTTGTCATCACGTACGAGGATATCACCGAAGGCAAACGGGCCAAGAATGAACTCGAACAGTCACGGGAACAACTGAGAAAACTTTCCGCCCATCTTCAATCCGTCCGGGAAAAGGAGAGGACCCGCATTGCCCGGGAGCTCCATGATGAACTGGGACAATTGCTGACGGCGTTGAATACGGAAATCGTCCTTTTAAACCGGAAGATACCGGGTGAGATGGTCGCCCTTAAGGAAAGAACGGAGAGCATGTCGTCCCTCGTCGACATGACCATGCAGACCTTAAAGAGAATATACATGGCTCTGCGTCCGGGCATGCTCGACCATTTGGGACTGACGGTCGCTATCGGATGGCAGGCGGAAGAATTTCAGAAAAGGACGGGGATTCCCTGTAAAGTGATACTCGATCCTGAGGATATCGCTCTCGATCCCGATCTTTCGACGACTGTTTTCAGGATCTTTCAGGAAGCATTGACCAATATCCTTCGCCATGCCGAGGCGACGAAAATATCCGTCAAGTTAAAGGCAACGGGCGATAACCTGGAGCTTGTGGTTAAGGACAATGGCAAGGGGATTACGGAGGAGCAGCTGGCAAAGCCCGATTCTTTCGGTCTTCTCGGGATCAAGGAACGGGTCCACCACTGGGGAGGGGATGTAAAAATCACCGGGAAAAGCGGGAAGGGAACCACCGTGACGGTTCATCTGCCGCTGAGGAATGCGGAGAGGATGCAATGACAGCCAAAAAGATCAGAATTCTTATCGCTGACGATCATCCGATTGTCCGGGCCGGTTTCAAACAGGTGCTTTCGGAAACACCGGACATGGTTGTCGCCGACGAGGCGGGAAACGGGCAGGAAGTATTGGCGTTCATCAGGAAAAAGGAATATGACGTGGTTCTTCTGGACATCTCGATGCCTGGCCGCAGCGGGCTGGAGATATTGAAGGAACTGAAAGCCGACTGTCCCAAACTCCCTGTTCTCATTCTGAGCATCTATCCGGAAGAACAATATGCCATCAGGGCTTTGCGGGCCGGCGCATCCGGATATATGACCAAGGCCAGCGCACCCAACGAGCTGATTTCCGCTATCAGGAAATTGTCGGAGGGCGGGCGTTACATCAGTGCTTCCCTTGCTGAAAAACTGGCCAATTATCTGGACATCGATATCAGCCGACCTCCCCATGAAACGCTTTCCGATCGCGAGTATCAGGTCATGATGTTGATCGCGTCAGGCCGGACCGTGTCGGAGATTGCCGAAGAACTCAATCTGAGTGTAAAGACCATCAGTACCTACCGAGCCCATATTCTGGACAAAATGAAAATGAAAAACAACGCGGAAATTACTTTATACGCAGTCCAGAATAAAATCCTGGGATAGACACATACATGCCCGCGGTGCCGGCCTCGTCGCGAAACGCATCTTTCTCGGAGGCTGATTGCGGAGTAATTTCAGCAACTCAGTGACCGTGCCTGTCCTTGCGTATCTTGATGTTCCCGCCGGATAAATGAATGTGATGTGATGATGTTCCGAGAAGCGTGTTTTTAAAAAGAGGAAGCCCCCTGCCTGGAGGACAACAGAAAAGCAGGGGGCTTCGTCCAGTGGTGGTGTGGTGACTTGTGTTACTATAAGCAGAAATTCATGTGGGCTTGTTCCTTATGACCTCTTCCTGAATATCTGCCAGTATCGTTAAAAATGAATTCCCTCTTACAGATAAGACTTCTTTGTTTCCTGTTGACCCGGACGTTGCGACGGCCGCTTGATCATTCGCCCCAGCAAGTATTTTTGCGGGTTAAATTCCTCTTTCTCTCGGCTCGTCATGACACTGCTTATTCCGGTCATCATGGTTTTTTCTCTTGTTGTATTTCTTCTCTCTTTCGGTGCTAACTTAAGCCTAAATCCTTTCTCCTGCAATCCGCATCTGTCTGAAAAATATTTGAGACATGGGATGGCTTTGCCCTCAGCGCATATCTTTGTATTCTATCAGTGTTTGTCTGATGGTTTTGGGGGGATGGCGTTGTCCGGTATAGAATGGAATACGACCGGAGCCATAGAAAGAGACCGCGATCCCCTGTTGGGTTGCCGCGGACAAGGCCGTCCCGTTGGTCTGCAGGACAATGAACGTCTTGGCGGCAGCATCTCATTGTGATTAATTGACAGCATCTTCTACCTTATGGTGATTTTCTCTCACGACCACGACATCGATGTCGTGGTCGAGCGCTTGAGCGTTCGACTTGTAAGTCAGAGGTTTTCTTGAACGCGCGGAAGTATCGGTATTGCGTCTCACCATGCCCAGAAGCTGCAATTCGTCGCCATTCAATATTGGGGTATAGAACAGTATGATCGACATCGTAAGGCCTCCGGTGATTAATCTTATCACGATGTGTGCCAAAATATTCATTTTTGTATCGTATTGATATGTTGACATTATCAAGATTGCATAACAGATGAACGGCACCCGCGGCGTCCGTAGGGACTGGAATCGGTCCGGAATATCGGACAAAAACTGAAAGAGGGTGCGGCCTGCTATGATATATAATATATTGTGAAAACGGCTTGTTACGGTTTGGATGGATTGGCGGTTGCAAATCCGCCGCGGGTTGGCAAGGGCCTATAAATGTATGACGAGATTGTTTATTCGATTGACTAATTATTGCGTTTGTATAGAATGCGCCTCAATATTACGAACAAGACCGGATCATTCATTATAAAATGAAAACAAACACTAATCTGTCTGCACTTTACGGCGATATCATGGCAGGCCCGTTCCATCGGACAGATACATTCGTTCCTGCCGAATCGACTCACGGCGAGGTTTACGATTTGGCCGCAACAATCATATCCCGTCTCTCCATGTCCGGCGGGATAAGGGATGCCGTCTGCCTTTATACCGATAATAAAACCCTGATTGCCGCCGCGGTGATAGCCGCTTTAGGCGGTGGGCCCCGCCTCATTCTTCCCCATGCCCTTTCCGAGCAAACCTTGACTGAAATAAATCATATATGTCCTTTCCGGCGGATTCTGACGGATCGGGAAATGGATGCCCCGCAAGGCATGGAGATCATCAATCCGAAATACGGCCTTACCGGATATCCATGCGGCCCGTTTCAGGCGTGCGATTTGGACGAACCTTTTCTCATGCTCTTCACCGGCGGATCCACGGGCCGGTCGAGGATGTGGTCCAAAACGCCGCGCAATATACTGGCAGAAGCCGCGTATCTTGCCCGTGCCTTCGCTGTTCAAAAAGAAGATATCTTCCTTTCTACCGTACCTCCTCAACATATTTACGGTTTTTTGTTTTCAATCCTGCTGCCTCTGATATCGGGCGCCAAGGTTCTGCCGGGGACCTATGTGTTCCCACGCGAAATCTGGTCTGCCGTCACACGCCACGCGGCTACGGTGCTGATCAGCGTTCCGGTTCATTACCGCGTCCTGAAAATGGACGATATGGGGGGGCATTCTTTGAGACTCGCCTTTTCGTCGGCCGGTATGCTTGAAGAACCGGATGCCTCTTCCTTTTATCAAAGAACGGGTCTCGGCATTCACGAGATCTACGGCTCCACGGAAACAGGCGGCATAGCAACCCGCTGCCGCGCCGAAGGGCAGACATCCTGGAAGCCTTTTGAGAATGTACTGTGGAAGATCGAAGAGGAAAGGCTTCTGGTGCGCTCTGATTTCATTTCGTCGGAACTGGACAAGGACGGAAACGGTTACTTCATTACCGGCGACAGGGCGTCGTATAACGGCCACGAGCAATTTATTCTTGTCGGCCGGGTTGACGGCATTGTGAAGATCGGCGGGAAGAGGGTGGACCTCAAGGAAATTGAAAGCAAACTGAAACAGATTTCAGGTGTTTCCGACGCCTTCGTCATTTCATTTCCCTCCCCGCACGGCCGTCAGAACGATATTGCCGCAGTCGTCGTCTCCCCGCTTACGGAAGTCCAGATCCGACGGGCCCTGGCGGCGATGCTGGAACCGCACGCCATTCCGAAGCGTATCAAGATCGCGGATGGGATACCCGTTACCGCGGCCGGCAAAATCGACCGCGAAGCCGTGGAGAGGATATTCAGGTGATATGAAGGATACGGAACGGGTCGTCGTAACAGGGCTGGGAACGATCAACGCCGTTGCCGCCAACGCGCCGGATTTTGCCGCCGGGCTGCGTCAGGGAGCATGCGGAATACGACCTGTAACGGTCTTCGATACATCGGCCCACCGGACCCATACGGGAGGTGAGGTACGTCATTTCCTGCCCCGGGATATGATCCCGGCGGAGTACTCCCTGAAACGCATGAGTCGGGCCGATTGCCTGGCGTTTGTTGCAACGCTTGAAGCCCTGCGCGATGCCGATCTTTATCCCCTTTCCGACAAGATGAAAGAGAATATGGGGGTGGTCATCGGCGGCGGAGCCGGCGGTCTCCTGGAAGGTGAGGCCTTCTATCGAAAATATCTGGAAACGGAAGGACGGTATGGGCGGTTCTCGACCCTGGCAGCCGTATACTGCGCCTCGACCGCTGACAGGATCGCCTCGCATCTGGACATCTTCGGCCCTAAAACGACCTTCATGACCGCCTGCTCGTCCGGGGCGACTGCTATCGGTTACGCCCGGGATCTTATCCGGGCGGGCGCTTCGCCGGTGGTGATCGCCGGCGGAACGGAACCGCTATGCGGCATCACTTACGCCGCCTTCAACGCCCTGCAGGCCGTCGATCCCGAATACTGCCGCCCCTTCGACCGGAATCGCCGCGGGTTGACATTAGGCGAAGCGGCGGGAATCCTGGTGTTGGAATCTATGCAGCATGCCCTTGACCGGGGAGTCCGGATCTATGGAGAAGTCCTTGGATACGGCGTTACATGCGATTCCCATCATATGACTGCGCCGGACACGGCGGCCTCCGGGGCTGTGCGTTCCATGACGGCGGCTATGGCCGATGCAGGCGTCGCTCCGGGCATGATCGATTATATCAATGCCCATGGTACGGCCACTCCCGCCAATGACGTCATGGAAACCAAGGCCATCAAGGAAGTCTTCGGCCAGCGGGCATACAGGATACCCGTCAGCTCCACCAAATCCATGACCGGCCATACGCTGGGGGCATCCGGCGCCCTGGAGGGTGTTGTTTCTGTCCTGGCCATCCATCACGGTTTTATCCCTCCGACGATCCATCTGTGCGATGCCGATCCCGCCTGCGATCTCGATTATGTGACGGAGGGCGCCCGAATGGCTCCGCCGGCAATCATTCTGTCCAATTCCTTTGCCTTCGGGGGAAACAACACGACGCTCATTTTCGGCGCGTACACGGAAAAAGGGATTGCGAATGCCTGAGATGAACAGACAAGCGGTTGTTACCGGCGTGGGCATCGTATCTCCCTTGGGGGTCGGAAGAGAGACCTTCTCGCGCCGTCTCTACGATGGAGAATCGGGCATCGCACCGATTGCATCTTTTGACACGTCCCGCTTCCGCTCCCATCTTGGGGCGGAAATCAGAGACTTTTCGCCGCGCGATTTTGTTTCGGTCAAGAATCTGCGCAAGATGGACAGGCTGTCCTCCGCGGCCACGTCCGCCTCCCGTCTGGCCCTGGAAGATGCAGGCCTCAAGATAGAAGCCTCCAACCGCGACCGGGTGGGCATTATTCTCGGAACGGCGTTCGGTCCGACGGACGTCACCGTCCAGTTTGCCCGGACATTGATCAAATCCGGTCCCGAGTTGGTCAACCCGATTCTCGTTCCCAATACGGTCCTCAATGCCCCGGCGAGCCATGCCTCCATCGAGCTGGGGTTCCGGGGCGTCAATTCGACGGTGACCCACTTCGGGGTTTCGGGAGAGACGGCCGTTGCCTACGCCGCGGCGGAAATTCAAAAGGGTACGGCGGACGTTATGCTTGCGGGCGGAGGCGACATTATCTCCGAATTCTTCTTCGAGTCCCTTGTGCGTTTTGGGGCGCTTTCTCCCCGGGATGGCGGGATGGAATCAGCCCGGCCGTTTGACGCGAAGCGGAACGGACCTGTCGCCGGCGAAAACTGCGCGATTGTCTGCCTTGAGTCCCTGGATGCGGCCCTGGAGCGGGGGGCGTCTATATACTGCCTTGTGGCGGGATGGGGGCTGGGTTCGTCGCCGGCTCCGCCTTCGGATTGGCCGTCCGACCCGAAAGGATTGAAACTGACCGTCTTCCGGGCGCTCGCTCATGCCGGCGTCGGTGTGGCGGATATCGACGCCATCGCCGCCTCCGCCAACGGGGGCCGGAATCCCGACGGTCTGGAGGGGGAAGCCTACGGGGCGATTTTTGACGGCGGCACGGCAAAACCGCACATTTTCTCCATCAAGGGAAGCGTGGGGGAATCCTTCTCCGCGGGAGGTATCAATGCCGCCGTCCTGGCCCTGGCTATGAAGGAGGGAAAATTGCCCCCTACCGTGGGGCTCGAACATCCCGCCTGGCCGCTCTCCTTTTCGGGAAAGAAAGGTTCGGACGCCGAGATCCGCTGTGCCCTGCTTAACGGCGTTTCCTTCGGCGGGACCTATGCATCCGTCGTCTTCAAGCGCTATGCGGAAACAGGAGGGGGTTTATGAATATCGGCGAGTGGATTTCCAAGCGTGCCCTAAACAAACCCGAAAGGCCGTTCCTGAAAGAGGACGATCGCGAATTCGACAACCGCCAGTTCAACGAACGGGTCAACCGGACCGCCCATGCCCTGACATCTCTGGGAATCGTCAAGGGCGAGCGTATCGCCGTTCTCATGGTCAATACCTGCGAGTTCCTCGATATCCTCTTCGCCTGCGCCAAGACGGGAGCCATCATGGTTCCTCTCAACATACGTCTGGCGCCGCCCGAACTGATGCACATCCTGCGGGATGCCAAGCCGCGGATGCTGGTCTATTCGTCCGAATTCGACAAAACAGTCGATGCCCTCAAGGCATCTGATCTGAAGATTCTCCACTGGCACCGGCACGGCGGAAAGGAGCCTTCCGGCGATCGGGACTTCTCTTCCCATGTTTCGGCCTTCCCCGGGGGAGAGCCGGATGCGGCGGGAGGCGTCGGCCTTGCCGATCCGCTCCTGATCATGTATACGTCGGGCACGACAGGCGATCCGAAGGGTGCGGTGATTACCCATGAGAATCTCTTATTTGCGGCCATCCATTCGCTGGTCGGATACGGCGTCAACAAGACCTATAAATCGCTGGTGACGAGCCCTCTTTTTCATATGGGCGCCCTGGGGGCATCCGTGATCCCCGTCGTTTATGCCGGCGGCTCCCTGGTCATCAAGGGTTTCTATAACGCCTCGGATGTGGTCGATCTGGTGGTGCGGGAGAAGATCAATTACATGTTCGCCGTTCCCGCCATGTATCAACTGATGACAAAGACAACCGAGTGGCCGGCGGCGGATTTTTCACATGTCCATTTCTTCATATCCGGAGGCGCCCCTATCCCCGTGGCCGTCATCCGGAAGTATCAGGAAGAGAAAGGCGTCGGATTCGCGCAGGGCTATGCCCTGACGGAAACCGGGCGGCTGACCTCCCTGGACCTCGAAGATGCCATCACGAAGGCGGGTTCCGTGGGGAAAGAGGTCTTTCACGTCCGGATGCGCATCGTGGATGACGAGGACCGCGATGTTCCGGCAGGAGAAGCTGGAGAGATTATTGTCCGGGGACCGAATGTCTCCACGGGCTATTGGATGAGGCCGGAAGAGACGAAGAAGACCGTGAGAAACGGGTGGTTCCATACGGGGGACATGGGACGGCGGGATGACGACGGATTCCTGTATATCGTCGGCCGGAAAGTGGAAATGATCATCAGTTCCGGTGAAAATATCTATCCCGCCGAGGTCGAGAGGGCCATCGAAGCGCTTCCGGCAGTCAGGGAAGCGGCGGCCGTGGGAATGCCCGACAACAGGAGGGGCGAGGTCGTTGCGGCGTTCGTCCTTCTTCACGAAGGCCAAACGTTGTCAGAAAGCGACGTCATCCACGGTCTGCAGGGGCGAATCGCCCAGTACAAGATGCCCAGGAAGATTATTTTTGTCGATCAATTTCCGAGAAACACGGCGGGCAAGATCCTAAAGCGGGAGTTGAAAAAACGGTTGGAATGACCGTCCGGTGCGGTTCATCCATGGAGAGGCAATCCCCGAACATTGTGGAGGTGTCACGATGAGTGAAAAGCAGGCCTTGTACGAAAAAAAGGATCGTATTGCAACCATTACCCTGAACAATCCCCAGACATTCAACTCCATGTCGCAGTCGTTACTGGACGACACCGTCGAGATGTTCCTCAAAGCAGAGGCGGACCCGGAAGTTCGTGCCGTCGTCTTTACCGGGGCGGGCAAGGCCTTTTGCTCCGGAGCCGATCTCCCTTACGTGGAGACCTTCGCCAATGTCGGCGTCACCCGCCGCTATATGGAAGGCATCAACGCCGTCACGAACGCCATCGTCCGGCTGCCTAAACCGGTCATTGCCATGGTCAACGGCGTCGCCGCCGGGGCAGGGTGCAGTTGGGTTCTCGCATGCGATATCGTTTATTGCGCCCGTTCGGCACGCCTGGCTTTGAGCTTTGCGAGGGTCGGCCTGGTACCCGACGGCGGCAGCACCTATTTCATGACGAGGGCCGTCGGTCTCCACCGGGCCAAGGAACTCGCTTTCACGGCGGACGTGATCGATGCGGCAACGGCCTATGAGATGGGACTCGCCAACAGGGTCTTCGACGACGATCAGCTCAGGATGGAAACATATAAAATGGCCGGGAGACTTTCGGCCGGGGCCCCTGTGGCCATAAGCATGATCAAGAAGGCCATGAACCAGAATATTGGAATCGATCTTCAGTCAAGCCTGGAAGTTGAAATCGGCATGCAGCTGCTGTGTATCGAAACGGAAGATCATCAGGAAGGGATAGCCGCTTTCAAAGGAAAAAGGGAGCCGGTCTTCAAAGGGCGCTAAATGCCATTCATAACGATCGTGGCAGGTCGAGGCCTTTTATTGATCATTTTACAAACCTAATAGGTAAGGAGGAAGTGAATGAGTGCGAAAAAATGGACCAGTCCGCCGGAGATGCAGATAGATCCGGGCAAGGTTTATCTCTGTACCATGGAAACCAACAAAGGCGTGATCGAACTTGAACTCTATGCGCAACATGCGCCCAAAACCGTCAATAACTTCGTCTTTCTGATCCGGGAGGGATTCTACGACGGTGTTATATTCCACCGGGTGATCAGCGATTTTGTCATTCAGGGCGGCGATCCGACCGGGACCGGCCGGGGCGGTCCCGGGTATCAATTTGAAGACGAACTGGACGACAACCCTTTGATCCATGAAACGGGGGTCATTTCCATGGCGAACGCCGGACCGGACACGAACGGCAGCCAGTTCTTCATCACCCACTCGCCGCAACCGCACCTCGACGGACGGCATACCGTATTCGGCAAGGTTGTCAAAGGGATGGACATTGTGGACGCCGTGAGGCAGGGCGACCGCATGGTCAAGGTGACGGTCAGCGAAGTATAGCTGGGGAATGTTGATACAGAAAACGGGAAGGGCGCGGCGGCAGCCCTTCCCGTCTTTATGTTCTAGGCGATCTACCTATAAATGGCCTGGAAGGCGGGATCGGTCATGACCGCCAGGACGGCCTTGTTCATCATTTCATAGACGTTTTTCTCCAGCTTCGTCGTATCGTTCATATTGGCGGCGGGCGCCGTTATCTTATACTGGTTTCTGAACTTCAGGGCATTATCCTTCATGACGGTTGCGGTAAAGATGAATTCCTGGTCCGTCCAGTGATCGATGATGATGGACAAATCGGGAATGGTCGTAATGGGCGAATCCTTGAGAACGCTGGCGCCGGCGAGCCAAAAGGCATCGCGGAAGCAGTCCAGGACGAAGTACTCCAATGGAACCGATGCTTCGTAGGCGACTTTCTTGTCCGGGCTGAAATAGGTCCACCGCTTCGTCATCTCATCGCGGTTCTCGAAACCGTTCATGTCGATCTGTTTTCCCTTGTAGAAACCGGTGACGGATTTCGGCAGGTCGGGCCTGTATAGGTGCCTGTGAACGGGGATTTTGACCTCGGCACATCCCGAGACAAGGAGAGCCGAAATCAACAGGCCGGCCATAACCAGCAAGAGCCTGCCGGCTGCGGATGTCGAACCGTTTTTGTCCCCGATCGTCTCCTCGTGTCGATTCATTCTTCCCTCCTGTTCGCGTTATAATATCTTGCTGTGGCTGTATGATGCCTCATTTCCTTAAGACAAACAAATCGGTTTCGGTGATGGCTTTCGCCACGCGATCGATATCCTTGTCCATATGACGGTCCTCGATCGTCTCTTTGGCGATGGTGCGGATCTTCTTGACGAGTGCGGCAAGTTTCGGACGTATGCCATAGGCGCCGCGAATCTCGCAGGCCTGGGCGGCGGCAAGAAGGTGAATGGCGACGATGCGTTCCACGAGCGTGCAATTCCTCTCGGCGTCCCTTGCGGCGATGGTGCCCATGCTCACCTTGTCCTGATTGTTGGATTCGGTCGGCCGGGAAAATGAGCCTGCCGGCATGGTGCCTTTGAGGGCTTCAGCAGCCAGTGCCGACGTCGATATGGACATGGCCTTGAAACCATGCCGAAGGAGATGCGGATCGCCGTTTTCGCGGACCAGGTCCGCAGGGAGCCCGCGGTTCTGGTGGGGATCGACGAGCAATGCGACCTGGCGGTCGGACATGTCGCCGACGGACGCGATGGCCGTCTTTAAGCCGTCCATGGCGAAGGAGATATACCCGCCGTAGAAGTTGCCTCCCATAAGCGGTTTCCCCGTCGCGGGATCGAAGATGGGATTGTCGTTGGAGCTGTTCGCTTCCTGTTCGACCCAGGCCCTGACCCAGGTCAGGGCATCGTGGAGAACGCCGAGAATCTGGGGGCTGCATCGTACCGAATAGGGGTCCTGTAGCGTTTCTACGGTGTCTGCCTCCATGCTGGCAAGGTCCCCCTTGGTGTGGAGCAGTCCGGTCAGACTGTCGGCGACAAATATCTGGCCGGGAAAAGGCTTGGCTTCGCCGATGACGGGATGAAAATGATGGACGTGGCCCTTCAAGGCATGGACGGTCAGGGCGGAGGCGCATATGGCCGCATGGAGGATTCTTTGCGCCCTGTCGACAGCCATGGCGGCGATGCCGGTCATGACCGTCGTGCCGTTGAGCATGGAAAGCGGTTCCTTGTGTTGGAATGAGTGCGGTTTAATTGCGGCCTTTTTCAAGGCGACTTTGGTGGCCACTCGCTTTCCCTGGTAAAAGACCTCCCCGTCTCCGGCCAGGCAGGCCAGGATGTAATACATGGGGGTGAGGTCGCCGGACGCGCCGACGGAACCTTCGCATGGCACGACAGGGATGATATCATGATTAAGAAACTCGGCCATTTTCTCCAGAAGGGCAATGGAAACGCCAGAGTAGCCCTTCGCCAGGCAAATCATGCGGCAAAGGATGGCGGCGCGGGTCGCTTCGATGCCGATCGGTTCACCTGTTCCGCATCCGTGAAAGCGCAGGAGGTTGACATTTAAGAAGCTGGCTTTCTTCATCGAGAGACGTTTGCCGCAGGATTTTCCATAACCGGTGTTCACGCCGTAAACGGGTACGTCGTTTGCGAGGGACCGTTTGAGCTGATCTTGAGACTGGGTCATGCGGTTGATGAAGCGCCGTTCGGAGCTCACCTGTACTGCCGCCTCGTTTTTGGCGACGGATATAATCTTCTCCAGGGAAACGATTCCCTTGCCGACGGTGACTGTCCCGACCTGATCGGCATTGTTAGATAGATCCTTTTTCATGGCTGATGATCCTTTTGAGGACGGGTTAATCAAGCAACGGGAAATGTCATACCGCATCGTTTCCATTTTCTCAACAACTTATTAAGATTCTATCCCGCTTAAGGAATTGCCTCTTAATGTTGTTTGTTTCAGTGCCCGGCCGAATAATATTGACATCCGGACTTTCTTTCCCTATGCTTACCGACATTTTACAAAATATGACCGAAGCGTCCTTCGGGAACCGTAAAAAGGATTGGAAGTCTTCCTGCTTCGCTGAACGCTTAAACCGTATGATAGAGATAGAAAACCTCTGTAAGTCCTATGACAACGTTAAGGTCGTCGATCGCGTCACGCTCTCCGTTCGCAGGGGGGTGATAACCGGCTTATTGGGTCCGAACGGCGCCGGCAAGACCACCCTGATCTCCATTCTTATGGCGTTGATCGCCAAAGACAGCGGGCAAGTGATGATCAACGGACTCTCCCTCGACCGGGAGCCGGACGGGATTCGCTCAATCAGCAGCATCGTTCCCCAAACCCTGGCCCTTTATCCCACGCTGACAGCCTATGAAAATCTTGAATATTTCGGTGCTCTGTATGGATTGAAGGGGAAGACGATGAAGGACCGGATTGAACGATCGATCGATATCGCGAGCCTCCAGTCTTTTGTGAATAAGGCTGTCGCCAAGTTTTCCGGCGGCATGAAAAGGAGGTTGAACCTCGCCATCGGCCTGCTCAACGATCCCCAGATCCTTTATCTCGATGAGCCCACCGTAGGCGTCGATGCCCAATCGCGAAGCTATATGCTGGAAATGATAAAGAACATCCGGGAAGAACGGGGGACGACCATTGTTTATACGTCTCATTACATGGATGAGATCGAGCAGGTTTCCGACGATATTGCCATTCTCGATGCCGGAAAGATCGTTCTGCACGGCCGGAAAAACGACGTGTTGAACCGTGCTGCCGTCATGAAGATCAGCGTGGAAGGCCTCGATGACAAAATCGCAGAGTTGTTGAAACGCATTCCGGGCGTAGACGCCGGTGCGGGACATATTAGAATTGATAAAAATGAAAAATTTCAAGGGAATTTAACCCAAGTCTTTTCTCTTTTAGAAGAGAACCGTCTTGTGATAAGAAAAATTTCTTTTGGTTCCGAGAACCTTGAAGAACTTTTTTTAAAGCTGACCCATGCCCATCTGAGAGATGAATAAAATACGGTACGTCCTGAAAAAGGAATTCCTGATCATCGGCAGGGATATCCCGTCGCTGATCCTCTTGTTTCTGTTGCCGGCGGCCTTCATCATGGTTATGTCCATGGCAATGGGGGAGTTGTTTGCCGGGCATACGAAGGTGCAGATACACGTCCTGGTGGCCGATAACGACAAGGGCGGAGAGTCGAAGCTCTTTCTGGAGAATCTTGGAAAAATCGGCGCATTCGTGGTCCATCCCGTAAACGGGAAGGTCGATGCGGAAGGCTTACGCAGCCGGATGCTGGCGGAGAACTTCAAATTCGCCATCATCATCGGGGAAGATTTTACCGCCGTGGTGGAAAGTAAGAACGTCAACGAAAGCAGGAAACCTCTCTTGATGTTGGTAAATCCCATCGTCAGCACCCAGACGCAGGCCGTCTTCAAGGAGGCGATAAGCGCCAGCATGGGGAAATTAAGATTCGGCGCTTTCGTGGACAATATAGGCACTTTGCTCGATTACGCCAAGGTCGACCGGAAAGCCCTGAAAAGGAATCTCCTGGTATCCGACGATCCTGCCCTGGAAATCCGTTATGTTTACAAAGATAAGCAGGCTGCCGCCGTCCCTTCCGCGGTTCAGCAGTCCGTGCCGGCCTGGCTTGTCTTTGCCATGTTCTTCATCTCCATGCCGATCGCCAATACGTTCATCACGGAAAAAAATCAGGGAACCCTGATCCGCATGATCAGCATGAACGTATCGAAGGGTTATCTCCTCTTCGGAAAATTTCTGCCCTATTTCCTGATCAACATGACCCAGGTCTTCCTCATGATCATGGTCGGCATGTATGCCGTTCCTCTCCTGGGCGGCCAGGCGCTGACCCTGGGCGATTCCTTCGGAGGGTTGTTACTGATCGCGGCCAGCGTCAGTTTCAGCGCGATTTCCCTGGCGCTCCTGATTTCGTCGCTGGCGAAAACAACGGAGCAGGCCACCACCGTAAGCGGCGTCATGCACGTTATTTTTGCCGCCATCGGAGGCATCATGGTGCCGACGTTTGTCATGCCCGAGTTTATGCAGAAATTGTCGATCATATCCCCGATGTCCTGGGGTCTGGAAGGCTTCCTCGACGTGTTCCTGAGACACGGAGGCGTCGGTGATGTTTTGATAAAATCCCTATCGCTTATACTTTTCGGTTTGATCATGCTCGTGATAACAATGATCATTCTCAAGAATCAATTTGAAAGAGGCCATAGTGTATGAGAGGTTCATTGGATGAACAGCTGAAGATCGAATTGAAGACGCTGATTGTCGAGGAGTGCGATTTGGCCGACAGGATAAGCGCCGCGGATATTGACGACGAGGGACCGCTTTTCGGCAGCCAGTCGAAACTGGGACTTGATTCCATCGATGCCCTGCAGATATCGATTGCCATCCAGAACCGGTTTGGCATCACGATTACGGACAGCAAGGAAATGAGGCGGGTCATGACATCCATCAACGCCTTCGCCGATTATATTCAACCGGAGTAATCGCTTGGACAGGAATGTTTTCATACGCGGCAGGGCGATTGTCTGTTCTCTCGGCGAAGATATCGGAGAGGTCGTTGCCCGCGTGAAGGACAAATATGTTTGCACGGAGAACATCCCTTTAAGCCATGTACAGCTTCCCTATTCGAGGCCCTATTACCGTATTCGCCGGAATCGGGGAGGGAGCGCCGAGACCTTCTTTTACGATGTCCTCTTCGATACGATCGCCAGGGCTATAGAGGACGCGGGCCTTTCAGAATCCGAAACGAAGAACCTGGCCGTCTTTTTCGGTTCCACGTCCATCGATATTCCCATCTATGAAAGTTACTATGAAAAATCGGACGTCAACGGCACGCACTATTTTTCCAATGCATCGCTGGGGTATGGGTCCCTCGTGGCGGAAGTGACGAGACGCTTCGGAATCACCGGGCCGTGCTACACATTTACGACGGCCTGTACGTCCAGCGCCAATGCGATCCTCTATGCCTCTCAAATGATCAAAATGGGCATGATCGAGAGGGCTCTTGTCATCGGGTATGACCTGTTCAACAATACCGGCTTTTACGGGTTCGAAGCCCTTAAACTCATGTCGCAGACGTTCTACAAACCGTTCGATAAATACCGGGACGGCATTATCATGGGGGAAGGGTGCGGTGCGCTGATTCTTGATACGGGAAGCGGGGACGAAAACGGTTTCCGCATTCGAGGGGGGGCGAATCTGTGCGACACGTTTAACGTCACCAGCCACACGATCGAGGGAAGTTGGATCGCCGAAGTCATTGGTCAGGCGATGGCCAATGCGGGCGTAGAAATCGTGGACATCGACGCCGTCAAGGCCCATGCCACCGGGAGCGACAGCAACGACCGAACGGAGTGCAACGGTATGAAGTCTGTTTTCGGAAACCGAATGCCCCCGGTTACCTGCATCAAACCTTATGTCGGCCATACGGTCGGGGCTTCGGGGGTCATCGAGATGATCATTGTCACCGAGGCGGTCAAAAACGGCTTCCTGCCCGCGACTCCCGGTTTTCAGACGAGCGACGAAGAATTGGGCATAACGCCGGTAACGGACAACCTGACCATGGGAAACGCCACCCTGATGTTCAACTATTTCGGTTTTGGCGGGAATTGCACTTCCCTCGTCGTTTCGAACAAGGATTGAGATGTTCATCCATTCATTCTCGATATTTCTCACGGCACCGGTCAAGGACGGTCACGTTTTAAAGGACGAACTGAAACGCTATACCGAGGTCCATTTCCGCCGCGTCAACAAGTTCGTCATCCTGTCCCTGATCGGCGCCCATAAGTCCGTTTTCGGAAAAGATCTGGACCGCAGGACATCTGTCTATCTCACGACGGAAAGAGGCAATCTGGGGGACACGGAGAATGTTCTCCACCAGATATACAGGAAGCAATCTCTGCCCATGCCCTATAATTTTATCAATACGATGTCGAATACGGCCTCTTTTTACGTATCCCAGGGGCTGAACGTGGAAGGGCGGAACATTTCCATCTCCAGCCAGAATCTTTCCTTCGAAAGGGGGCTGGAGCTTCTGAAGGCCGATATGGGAATAGGCCTGGTGCACAGCGCGCTTATCGGCGGAGTGGACGAAGTCAATTTGTCGGAAGTGCATTTCGAGCGAAAATACGACCTGCCTTACGAAAGCGTTAAACACGTGGAAGGAAGCTGTTGGCTTTACTTCCGCTCCTCGAAAGACGGAGCCATCGGCGAATTGATCGCCGTCAGGTCGTTCCCGTCGCGTGAAGCCGCCATGGCATGGCTTGCATCCGAGTCGCGGCCGTCACCGACGCATCTGGCCTTTGGTCTGGCCGTCCGGGAAGACGAAAGAAATATCTGGGAAAAGGCCGTAGGGCATGAGCATATTCATGATTATGTTAACGATTATGGCTACTTCGATTCATCTACGGCCGGCGGGATCTGCCTCTTCATGAGGGATTGCCCCGGTAGCGTGCTTGCGCACATCAATAAAAATTTCCAGGATCAATACGTCATCGTCGTTGCCCGGCGTTATTGACATCGAACCGGGCCGGAACCCTTTGTGCCGCTCGGGCTTCGTATTGCCGGTATGCCGTACCGTCTTGCCGGCTGCAGGAAGATGGTCCTGAGAAGATTTGCTTAAAAAGAAATGAAGGAGGGGAATGGCATCCCATGGACAAATTGAGAGTCGGTATCATCTTTGGCGGTATGTCGTCGGAAAAGGAGGTGTCCTTAAACAGCGGCAGAAATGTCTACGATAATATGGACAGGGAATACTACGAGCCGGTCCCCCTTTTCATGGATCATGAAGGCCGCTTATGGCTCGTTCCCTGGCAGCTCATTTCCCAGAACACGACCGTCGATATCTCGGAGCACCTTGACCGGGAGGCCCGCCGGATCGCTTACGAAGACCTTAAACAAGTGATCGATTTCGCTTTCATATCACTCCACGGCAAGTATGGGGATGACGGATGCATCCAAGGGCTTCTCGAACTCCTGGGCATTCCCTATACGGGGCCGGGAGTACTTGCTTCGGCCCTGGGTATGGACAAGCATATGCAGCAGATGCTGCTCAGGAATGCGGGGATCGATGTACCTGAAAGCTGTGTCGTCCGTCGGTCTGAGTGGGAAAGCGACAAAGCGTCGGTGATCGCCCGGATCACGGGACAGTTCCATGTTCCTTTCGTCACGAAGCCGACGCGGGAGGGGTCCAGTATCGGCGTTACGAAGATCGTCGATGTTGCCGATATGGGTAAAGGGATCAGTGAGGCGCTCAAGTGGGACAATGCGGTCCTCGTCGAGGAATTTCTCGACGGGACGGAGTTTTCGTGCATCGTTCTCGAAATGGACGGCGACGCCGTCCCCCTGGAATTGACGGAAATCCATCCCCAGAGCGATTATTACACCTATGACGACAAGTATATGCCCGGCAGGTGCCGGAAGTTTACGCCGCCGAAAAATTTTGCTCCCGACGTGGTTGAAAAGATCAAAAAGGAGGTTATCCGTGCTTACCATACGCTCGGTTTCCGCTCCTACGGCAGGATCGACGGGTTTTATCTCCCGTCTTCAGGCCGCGTCCTTGTCACCGATCCGAACTCGTCGTCCGGCATGGCCCCGTCTTCGTTCTTCTTCGAGCAGGCGGCAAGCGCCGGCATGCTGCCCTCGATGATCATATCGAAACTCATTGAAACGTCACGGAAAATCCACGGGGAAAAGCGGGGACCACTTTGATGGAGAATGCCGCAAGCAGCGCCGATATATTGGTACGGCTTGGATTGATTAAGAGCAAAGCTTTCGTGTGGTGAATCGCCCGGGGGTTCCGGTATGAAGCCGGCGATTTTGGATACGTGTTGAGGACGTTTAAGGACGATACAAAAAGGGGTTGGTTACCGTTTAACGAGAGCCAACCCCTTTTATTTTTTGTTCTCCTGAAACGATGATTTATTTCCGGAATTTTCTTAAGACAAAGGGAACGCCGAGCAGCAATAAAAGCAGCGTCGAGGGTTCGGGGACCATCGTTATTTCCACGGAAAGTCCTCCGGCGTTGTCGACGGTGCCGTCATCGTATATCCAGAAGGTGAGCGTTCCTCCGTCTCCCAGGATGACGTCCAGATAGCTGTTCAGAACCGAATCGAAAGCTAATGACGCTGTATCGTATCCGAGGTTGGTTCCAAGGGTGAAGTCATAGGAGTCATAATGTGTTCCGCCTACGTAAACATTCGTAGCAGTGATCTTCAATTCCCACCAGTATTTTCCGTAGTAATTACTCCAATTGAAGGTGTCCCGCTGAAAAGCCAGATAAGTGGCCTGTACCGGAGTGATGTGGTAAGTGCCGGCCGAGAGCCCGGTCAATGACTCTCCGACCGTCGTATCTGATGACCAGATGTTTCCGGCGGATTTAATCCATGCGTTAAGGTTGGCGACATTTTTTGATCCTGCATAGGCCCATACTTCGGCTTGGCTGGTCCAGCGTGTTGCGGCGTCACCCGTTGTGACAGGCATAGATCCGCCGTCATACATTAAAGTGACAAAGGCTTGTTCGCCCCCGTATGTCCCGGCATCGTCCCTGCCGTCGATATAAATCTGATAAGCGAAGGCCGTTCCTGTTCCGAGGCCTGTTGTGATAGCCAGGAAAGTTAAAATAAGAAATAATCTTTTGAATATATTCACGATATATTCCCCCTGTGAAGGATTTCTTTGATTCGAATTATGTAAATAATTGCAATAAATATGCCGCCCCTAGGGTTCCTCCAGTATCAGTGGTCTCCGGTGGCTAACTGCCCCATATGTATGATATTTGATTGTTTGGAGAAGTAATAATGTGCACAACTATGCGTAAATCATAGTCATGCACCGTAAAGATAGCTGACGCCGTCGGTTCGCCCAGCGGCTTTTGGGAGATTAAAGGATCTGTAATTGAAGATAAATTTGCTCTTTTTCGATTTTGTAAAAAAATCTTACAATCTTACGTCAAAACGCGTCTCCAGCCTCTTCCGGCAGGCGTTCATCGTTCCCGAAAATTAGAATCCTTTATACAATTCAATACCGCCGTAGCCTCCGCCTCCGAAGGTCGAATCGTGCTTATACCCGCCCCGCAGCGCAACCGAGACTTTCCAGGGGATGTAGTACATCTCGACCATCGGGCCTACCGTTATTCCATGGAAATCCGCGTTTCTCCCGTAGGTCTGGTCAATTCCGACCATAAGATTCACTGGCCCTTTGTAGTCCAAGTTGGTAATTTGCTGCTTGATCCTGGCCTTTTCATAAGAAAAATCGCTCGTTCCGCTGTAGCTCCCCCAGACGCTGAAGTTTGTCTTGGTCGGGAACCAGTGGTCGAATTCGCCCTGAACGACTCCTGCCGATGAGGCCCCCCTTACGGACGCATTTTGATCATCGGGACTCAACGTCGTGTTTCTGAATTCCCCTCCGCCGAAGATGCCGAAAGATGTTTTCTCCCAGGAAAATTTGAGACCAGCCACAGGGGTGATCCCCGGCGACGTGGCTCGAATGATCGTGTCACCCGAATAGTATTTGTAAACGAGGTAGCTCGGAGTGACCCTCCCGGCAACGGCGACGTGATTCGTGATCTTCTGGGCCAACTCGAAGCCGAGATAAGAGAATCCCTGATTGCGACCGTCGATTTCTCCTCCGGCGAATGTCGAAAAATCCAGGGCGTAAGATGAACGGGCGGAAGCAAGTGTTAGAAATAAGAATAACCATAGAAAAAACCATCGCCCGATTTTTATGTCCTGCCTATGCACCCATGCTTGATCTCTCATAGCCCGTCCTTTTGCAATCCGTTATTGATCGTTAATGACTCCAGTTCCAATGATCCCTGAAGGCTTGCGAACTTTCAGGAGACGAATCGATGCGCCAGTCGCATTCCTTATTCGTGTTGAACCATATCAACGCCTTGATCTGAGGGAACCGTCCTGTCAGTATTTCCGCTGCTTCGGCGATCCACCTGCCCTTGTCGCCCCCTTCCTCCGCGCATCCCGTCTCGGCAATCATAAGCGGTTTTTCAGGCGCGAGGTTTACCAGGCAATCGTACCCTTTTTGAAAGATTTCATCGAAGCTCTGCCACCGCGACCAGGGACGGCTGTCTCCCCAGTTATAACCGTCCAGACCAAGCCAGTCCACCTCCCCGTTGCCGGGGTAGTAAAGATCCATTTCGTTGCCCGACTCGTCCGGGACGGAATGCGCGTAAGGAGACCAAACCCATATCAATGGGCCGGTTCCCTCTTCGCGGAAAATGGAGCGGATGTAGCGCCACGTTTCTGCATACGCTTCCGGACGATTTCCGTTGACCGTTCCGCACCATGGATACCAATTACCGTTCATCTCGTGCATCGGACGGAACAGGATGGGGCTTCTTAAAGCCGCAAGATCCGCGGCCCACCGCCGAAGGTAGGCATCATACCTGCCTTTCAGGATTTCAGAGAGCGAAAAATCGGGCTGGTCTTCCGGTTTTCCGGCGTTCGACGGATCGTGATACCGCCAGGGCTCCCAGGTTATCATCGGCAGATAACCGTTTCGCGCGGCCAGTTCGATCCCCGTCAGGTCGGGATTTTCGAATCCGTTTCCCCATGCCGTAAAAAAGGAGAGTATCGCAATTCGCTTTGCCCACGACGTTTGATACTGAGCGGCCTTTTGTACAGATACCGTGAAATCTTCCGGCAGATAAAGGCCGATGCATCTATCCGGCATTTCAATTTCCAGCGAGCATCTCCTTATCCTTGGGCGAAAATCTGACGCTCCAGTACGGCTTCTTGGACGGGAATACCGTTTCCCGGATTTTCTCTCCGGCCTTTTGGGCATCTTCCTTGCTTGCGTAAAAACCTACAAAAACCCGGACCCAGGGCTTCTTTTTCTTTCTGACGTTCGACGGCGGCTGATACGTGTATGCGTTGAAGCCGGCTGCCTTAAGTTTCGCCTTTTGCTCGTCCGCTGCTTTCTTGGTGTGTACGGCAATCACCTGCACCGCCCAGTCGCCGTCCGTCTTTAAGACTTCTTCCTTCTTTTTCTCCGGGGGGGGCGGTGGGCTGGCCGTTTTCTCCTGGGCTACGGTCGTCTGAACCGGTACGGCCGGCGCTGGAGATGAAGGGGTTTCTTCCTTCTTTTCCTGGAGCGGAACGGGTTGGACCTTGGACGGCGAAAGGACCGTGGCACTCATACCCGCTTCCGTTGCAGGTGTTTGCGGAGAAATCGCCTGGCCGATTTTCGCAACAGGTTTTTCGATTCCGACCGTCGTCAGGACTTCCAGACGGAAACTCGTCATGAATTTATTGACTTCCGTCATATCTCCAAGCGTAAAGAAAACGAGGACACCGGCCGACAGGACGACCGTCAAAACCAGCTCCCCGATCCGGGAAAAGAAAGGCACGGGCTTCTTGGTTCCTGCCGCATCCTCTTCCGGCCACTTATGCTTCTTGACGGCGGCAATGCATATCCCGCTCATGGTCCAGATGGACCAGAATGCCCAGATGCAGTTCAGGATGTAAAAATCCCAAGATTTGTTCTCCCATTCGATGAAACCGTAAATCATGGCGAAGATCGCGAGAATGATGATTCCCTGTTGGGGAATGACGGCAATCCAGGGACTCTTCCTTCTTTTCTTCTTTGCCCCCGGTTTGACGTTGACGCGGTACGTCGGCTTCTTTTTTCTCGAAAGGAGCGCCATCCATGTCGCCCGGATGAAAGGGGGGAAGAGGCCTGTCCACATCTGAAACGCCTTCATGTAGGGTGTCGGATAGTTGATCAGACCGTAGGCCATCGACATAGCAATGAAATAGGGGAACCGGTGGATGACGTAAGTGGCGACGGGCGACGTGAGGACGAATTCCTGTACGAGCAGGGCCAAAATGGGCGTGATGAAGAAAAAGGGCATGACGAAAGCGGCGACCAGATAGACAAAACCCAGATGGAAATACTGCAGCTTCTGTTTGAAGCTGAGCCCCTTGTGAAAGAAAGGATTGTCCCAGAACATAATCCTCAGGGAATCGGCTGCCCATTGCCGGCGCTGGGTATAGACGCCGTAGATATCCGCAGGGGCCGTTCCTTTGGTCAGGGGGTGGTTGTAATAAACAGAACGCCAGCCCCGTTCATGCAGAAGCATGGATGTGTGGACGTCTTCGACGAGGTTCCACGTGCTGAAACCGCCGATTTCCTGGAGCGCCTCCCTTTGGTAGATGACGCCCGAACCGCAGGAAAACGCCGAATTATCGTTGTCCTTGCCGCTTTGCATGACGTTATAAAATATACGGTCCGTATTGCCGAACGGATCGCCGACCGGAACTTCGAAATTCTGTTTGGTCTGGACAAAAGCGATTTTCGGAATCTTGAAGTATCCGACAAGCTTGTTCACAATATCAGGATACGGGACCTGGTCGGCGTCGAGGGCCAGGATCAGGTCGCCGTCGGTTCGTTTGAACGCATAGTTCAGATTGCCTGCCTTGGCATTGCTGTGTTCCTTTCGGGCAAAATAGCCGCATCCGGTCTCTTCGGCAAGCTGCCGGTAGGCTTCGCTCTCTTTATCGTCCAGGATGTAAATCTTTTTGTTGGGAAAATCGATATTCAGGGCGGCTTCGACCGTCTTTCTGACGAGTTGGATGGGTTCTCCGGCGACGGGAATGAATACGTCGACGGAATAGGATCTCTCTTCGGCAAGGCCGGCCGGTTCGTGATATCTCAGAAACCAGGCGTTGAAGGAAAAGAAGGAAAAGAGGATTAAGCCGTTAAGCTCAGCAATGAAGAATGCAAATGAATAATACCAGACATCCCAGTTGATATGCTGCCAATGCCAGACAAGGTAAATAACGCCCAGCGTGATACTGATGAATGTCAGGAATTGGCCGGCCAGGCGCCTCCTGCGGTCTTCCTTCTCCAGGTAGCGGAAATACTGACGGGTTCCCAGAACATCGGTCCACCATTTCTTTACCGACCAATAGATTTTCTTAAACAAGATACACCATTCCTTCGTTGACGGCGATCGGACCGATGAATCGACTCCCTCCCCCTGTGCTTTTCTTTTCGGAGAGCGGATGGGCGGGGCCATGGATGTCTTTACAAAACGAATCCATCTGCTGATTTACAGGCCTAGGTATCACATTTTTTTGGCAACTTCTACCAAAAACAATTCGGCGTAAAAGCGGATTATTCAGTAATAATATCGAAAAGTAATGTATCCAGGCAGGGAAGGGGCCAGCGCTATGGCGCGGTTCATATTTTTTATTTCACCGGGGACGCGGAATTTGAAAACATACGATCGATGATTCTTTTTAAGCCGTCCCAGTCCATGCCGTTGTTAAGGCAGTCGTATTCCGCCGCCAAAACGATCTGGGGTATCACCTTCCGTGATTTCAGTCTGACGCCGTGGCCCGTAAGTCGGATGTTCCGCAGACTCTTCTCCACTTCATACAGGCAGATGGCGCCGACCGCCGCTTTCAGATTCTTCCTTTGAGCGAGGCGCTGGGAAAAACCGGAACTGGGCGAAATATAGAACTGAATGCCGCGCTCTTCACACATTTTCTTGATGTCTCCGCAGTTGCACTTCATGCATTTGCTGCAAATGATGCCGTCGTCTTTGGAAAATTTGCCGGGACATTTTTCGTCGATCAGACAGTGGGGAAGCAACACGGCCATGTCCCTGGTTGGAACCCGGTCGAAATCTTCGCGGTAATAGTCGTTGATCAGCGTCACCACGTCATATCCGACGCCGACTTTTCTCAGGAGCCGGCGCAGCGGATAAAACATCATGCGGATGGCAAATCTGGCTTTTTTGAAGGATTTTCCCATAAGCGGTCTTGGCGTTGCTGCCGTTTTCTGTTAATGTCGCCAAAGCTATATGATATGACAACGGCCTGTCAAGGTTATAGTGCGGATTCCATTTTCAACTACGAAGGCAACCGTTTGTCGAAGGACTTGTATGGGCGGATATATCCTGAAACGACTTTTCCTCATGATTCCCCTTCTCGTGGGGATCAGCATCATCTGTTTTTCCGTTATGCATCTCGCCCCGGGTTCTCCGACCGATATGGAAACTCAGATGAATCCCAGGGCGTCGGCCGAGGCCAAGGCACGCCTCATGGCCATGTACGATCTCGACAAACCGCTGTACCAGCAGTATGCCATATGGATAAAGAAAGTGCTGCATCTCGATCTCGGCAAATCCTTCTCCCCGGACCATAGACCGGTTGCCGACAAGATACTGGAAAGATTACCCATTACAGTTTTCCTCAATATTCTGTCGCTTGTTTTGATTTTGATGGTGGCGATACCGCTCGGCGTCTACGCGGCGGTCCATCAGAATTCGACCTTCGACCGGGCTGCCAGTGTTCTGGTCTTCGTCGGCTTTGCCGTTCCCACGTTCTGGCTGGCCCTCCTGCTGATGATTCTCTTCGGTGTCGATCTGGGCTGGTTTCCCATATCGGGAATCCGTTCCCTGAATTACGAGTATATGACGACCTGGGATCGCTGGGCCGACCTCCTGAAGCACCTTGTCCTGCCCGTTGCTCTTTCGGCTTTCGGCGGCCTGGCCGGAATGTCCAGGTACATGCGTTCCAATATGCTGGAAGTGATCCGCCAGGACTATATCATGACCGCCCGGGCCAAGGGATTGAGCGAGCGGGCCGTCATCTACAAGCATGCCTTGCGCAACGCCCTGCTGCCCGTAATCACGATTTTGGGCCTTTCCATCCCGGGATTGATCGGGGGGAGCGTCATCTTCGAGACTGTTTTCGCCATTCCCGGTATGGGCCAGTTGTTCTATATATCCGTCATGGCCCGGGACTACCCCGTCGTCATGGGCATTCTGCTGATCGGGGCGATCCTCACCCTGGCCGGCAATCTGATTGCCGACGTGTGCTACGCCCTGGCCGATCCCCGAATCCGCGTTTCGTGAGTTGCCGACCATGACGAAAAATTTCTGGGAACAATTTCTGAAGAACAAGATGGCCGTGGCGGGATTCGTCATCGTCTTGGCGATGTTCGTCGTCTCTCTCACGGCGCCGTGGCTCGCCCCATATCATCCGAATGCCATCGACCTGAAGAATATCCTGGACCCCCCTTCGGCCAAACACTGGTTCGGTACGGATCAGTTGGGGAGGGATGTCCTTTCTCGCATGGTCTGGGGAGCGGGGATTTCACTCAAGGTCGGATTTGTGGCGACGGGCATTGCCATCCTCATCGGCACGGTTCTGGGGTCCGTTGCCGGTTACTATGGCCGGTGGGTTGACAGCGTCATCATGCGTTTCGTCGATATCATGCTCTGTTTTCCGACCTTTTTTCTTATCCTAGCCGTTATTGCCCTCCTGGAACCCTCCATCTGGAATATCATGATCATCATCGGACTGACCGGCTGGATGGGAATCACGCGCTTGGTCCGCGCCGATTTCATTTCCCTGCGGGAACGGGATTTCGTCAAGGCCGCCCGCGCCATCGGGGCGGGGGATGCCAGGATCATTTTTATCCACATGCTTCCCAATGCCATGGCTTCGGTTCTTGTGGCTGCCACCTTGGGCATCGCCGGCGCGATTCTGACGGAATCGGCCCTCAGTTTTCTGGGAATCGGAGTTCAGCCGCCGACGCCGAGTTGGGGGAATATCCTGACGGCCGGCAAGGACAATATCGATATCGCCTGGTGGCTTTCGCTCTACCCGGGACTGGCCATTCTCGTTACGGTCCTCGGTTACAACCTCCTGGGGGAAGGCATCCGGGACGCCCTTGATCCGCGGCTAAAACGCTGAAATAGGCATCCTTGCGACGCTCGCGATTTTCCGCGTCATTTTCATCGCCTCCCCGCGTGACATCCATCTCAGAACTTGACTTCCTATCCATTCAATTATATGACAAATTCAACGGTTACGGGTGAGGGGCCGGAAGGGGAGTTACATGCGGCGTGGTCGTCGTATCCGCCGCAGGACAAGCTATATCATACGGAGGGACGATCTTCATGAAATCCGATGTAGCGATGAACTCCACAGGCAAGGCCTCGCCTGTGCCCGAAGGCATCTGCTTCGACCTGCTCAATCATGCCCCCCATCCTGTCCTTGTCAGCCGATTGACCGATGGCCTCCTCATCTTTGTCAATGATAAAGCTTCGGCTTTTTTTGAGACGGAACAACAGGCGATGACGGGACGCCCGGCCTTGAGCTTCTTCTGCGATCCCGAAGATTATGATGGCCTGATGGGGTTGTTGCAGGAAAAGAAACGGGTTGCTGATTTCCAAGTCATTCTGAAAACAGCGTCAAAGAGTCGCGTCGCCGTGCTTCTGACGGGCAGCCTGATCACGTATCGCGATGAACCGGTTGCAGTCTTCTTCATGACCGATGCCGCCCGATCGGGAGAGAACGATGAATTTTACGGTAATATCGGTCGTGTCCTTCAAACCGGCATCTATATACTCCAGGATCGTGTCATTAAAATGGTCAACCGGCACGTGACCGAGTATACGGGCTATACTGCCGAAGAATTGATCGGATCGGCGAGTACGGATTATATCCATGCCGAAGACAAAACGGCGGTCAGAGAGGCCGCAATAAAGATGCTTTCCGGCCAGAGGTCGGACCCCTATGCATACCGGATTGTCGATAAACAGGGCCATGTCCGCTGGTTTACTGAAACGGTCGTTTCCATTTCATATTGGGGGAAACGGGCTGTTCTGGGTAATATTTCAGAAACGGACGAAGGACAAAGGGAGAAAGCAGAGAAAACGGTAAAAACCGGTTATTATGACAGCCTGACCGGCCTGCCGGGCAAGCACCTGTTTGGTGACCGGCTGCAGGCGGCCATTTCCTTTGCCGGGAGGTATCAGCATAAACTGGCCGTCATGATGATGAATCTCGACAGGTTCAAGAATCTCAACGACGCCCTGGGGGTCCAGGCGGGGGATGAACTGCTGAACGCCGTTGCGCGCCGCTTGGAGGTTCTCTTACGGAAGGAGGATACCCTTGCCCGTCTCGGTGGCGACGAATTTATCGCGCTGATCCCCAGGCTCGATCAGGTCAATCACATTTTCCGGGTCGCCAGGAGAGTGATGGACGCCTTTCAGCTTCCCTTCATCGTCCAGGGGCAGCAAATATTCATTCACATGAGCGTTGGGGTGTCCATCTTTCCCAATCACGGCAGGGATGCGGAATCACTGATCAGGAACAGCGACATGGCCATGAACAAGGCCAAGGCATCGGGTCGCAACCAATATTGTCTCTTTGATACCCGCTGAATGGAGGCCGGACGATCATGCAAGCGGGTTTTCAGGAATCGAAAGCCGCCCTTGGAGAATCATTACTGACGAAAAACGGTCTTCTCCTGTCCAAAGTGTTCCGCTGTGATCTCGTCCGGGTGAACTTACCGGTCAGGCCATCATGTTCACGATTCCCGTGTAGAGAAAGTAGCCGGCAAAGGCGATCAGCAAGGCTGCGCATGTCCCTATGATCCCGCGATACACGCGGTCGTTGAGGAAGTGCCGTCCCTTTCCAATTCCCGCCGATACGGCCGTATACCAGGCCAGGTCTGCCAGAATATGACCGGAAAAGAAGGCCGCGACGCCCCAAAGGCCGTAACGTTGCGACTGGACGATGTACCCCAGACCGATGGTTGCCCACCATAATGTCCAGTACGGGTTGGATACACTGAGCAAGATGCCGTCCACCACGAGGCGGTTTTCGGCCTGGCCGTCGCCGCTTGTGGCGAGCGACAGGTCCGGGAGGGAACGAAACATGCCTACCGCCATCCACAAGAGGATAACGCTGCCGACAAAGGCGATGGCCGTAAAAAGCCCGCGGCTCTGAAAAAAAGGTGCCAATCCCGTCATGATGGCGACGACCAGAGCCAGTTCGAGAATGCCGTGTCCCAGGATCAATAGGGGACCGGCGGTGACGCCCCGTCGGGAGCTTTCGCTGATCGTGGCGGTCAGGAGAGGTCCCGGCATCAAGGCGCCGGACAGGGCAATGACGAAAGAAGAGAAGAAGATGGTTACAAGTGCGGTCATGCCTCTGTTCCCGAATTGCTGTAACGAAGGAGGAAAGCCATAACGGCCTCATTGAACGGTATGGGTTGGTCGATAGGCGTTAAATGACGGGACTTATGGATGACAACGAC
Source organism: Syntrophales bacterium (assembly GCA_963668175.1). Lineage (GTDB taxonomy): Bacteria > Desulfobacterota > Syntrophia > Syntrophales > PHBD01. Next base: position 4,442,211 of record OY764159.1, on the reverse strand, counting down.
TTCCGCGTGAGGCATCAGGGCCGCGTAGGCCTCCTTGGCGGCAACCGGCGTATAGTCCTGATCGGCCGCAACGATCAGGGCGGGGCAACGGATCGCCTTCACTTTATCCATGACGCTCCATCCGAAAAGGGCCTTCATCGAATCTAAATAGGCCCGACGGTCGTTTTCGGACCATCGCGAGACAAGAATCTTCCTTAGCGGTTCCTGTTCAGGCTCGGGAAGGAGAATCTGTGCCAAAAACTTCCCCATCATGCGCATTCCAAGGAAACGCGCGATGAGTCTCCTTTTGAAGAACATCCATTTTTCTTTATATGATCGAAGAACCATTGCCGGACCGCTGTTGACAATCACCATGGTCTTGACGAGATCGGGCTCCGAGACGGCCAGCTGAAAGGCGATCATACCCCCCATGGAGAGCCCCACGATGTGAGCGGGGGCGATGCCCAGGGATTTTATCAACCCTGCGGCGTCTTCGGCAAACATCGGGACGCTGTACGGCCCCCGGGGCTTGTCCGATTGGCCGTGGCCGCGGCAATCAAAGGTGACAACACGGTATCGGGAAGAAAAGAAGGCGACCTGCTTTTCCCAGTCCCTCGTGCTCGAACCGAGGCCGTGGATAAAGACGAGGGACGGACCTTCGCCGGCCGATTCGTAATGGATATCGATGTCCCGTATCCTGATTTTCGGCATTCTCCATCCCTTTAATGAATATCAGAATCAGACCATGGACTGCGCGGCCTTCTGCTGCCGTTTCCCGGGGCTGCACGGGGAACATCGGGCTTTCCTCGTATGGGGATTCGACTGCACGTCCGGACAGTCCTTCCTCGTAACGACGAATATATCACAACGAGATGAAAAGAGACATCTTGAAGCATCGCGGCTTTCCCTTCGCTGCGCCGGTTCCGGCTGCCGGACGAAAAAAATCTGCTTGCTTTATTTGCCATCCTGGGCAAGGGTGACTATATTACTCCTGCGGCGAAAGGACGATAGGGCTTGTATGTCCCGATCGTTCTTCGTCTTTTGATGATAAAACGGCAGTACAATGACACTTTTGCCATGATTGGAGGCAGTATGTTAGAGGTAAGTGACAAGGCGAGCGAGATGATCAAAGAATTCCTCAAGACCCAGGAGGAACCCCATACCATAAGAATTCATGTTCATGCCGGTTGCGGCGGCCCTGCTCTGGGGATGGCGCTTGACGACCTGCAGGACAGCGACCTTCAATTTACGGAAAAGGGCATCGCTTTTCTGATTGAGAAGGAACTGTTCGAAGATGCAAAGCCGATTCATATCGACTTCATCGAAACGGAGCAGGGATCCGGCTTTAAATTGACTTCCAATCTGCCCGCCGGGGCGGCGTGCGGAGGGGGATGCAGTTGCTGCTGATTCCCCGGTCGCCGAAGGTGAATGGGTCGTTGCGGCCTTGAATGATTCACCTTACGTCCGGTTCCGGAATAAATGACAAAAACCGGATGGTTTTTGCAACGTACATGTAATCAAATGCTTTTTGCCGCCAGCCTCTTGAAATATTTTATCCGCCGCAAGCTGCTCGGACAAAATATTCCTCTTTTGGCAAGCTTCAAATTGACATACCGGTGCAACCTCGCCTGCCGAGCGTGTCCTTTCCACATGAGGGCGGATGAAGAACGGGCCCACATGGATTGGGATACGGCCGTTCTTTCCCTGGAGAAGCTAAGAAGAAAGGGAACGCAGATCGTTGTTTTTGAAGGGGGGGAGCCGTTCCTATGGCGGGACGGCGGCCGAAACCTGTCCGATCTCGTGCTGTATACCAAGGGGCTGTTTCCCCGCGTGGCCGTAACGACCAACGGCACATTTCCCCTGTCCGTTCCCGCCGATATCCTCTGGGTGAGCGTGGACGGTACGGCAGAGACGCATGACCGGCTGCGCAGCGGTTCCTACGCTCAAGTCTGGCATCATCTGCAGCATGCCTCCCATGCCAACATCCTCGTTCATTTTACTTTGAACCGGGAGAATTGGCGGGATATGGAAATGATGCTGCGAGAGATTCGGCAGATAGCGTCGGTAAGAGGCGTGACAATCCAGCTTTTTTACCCTTACGGCCGTGGCGAGGAGCATCTGGCGTTGTTGCCGCCGGAGCGCGAAAACGCCATAGAATCGGCCGTGCAGCTTAAAAAAAAGGGGTTTCCGATCCTGAATTCGGAACGAAGCCTCCGGGCCATGATCCGGAACGATTGGATATGTCACGACGACGTATTGATCAATGTCGATCCCGACGGGCAAATCTCGGTAGGATGTTATGCCAGGCGGCGGGGGCATATCGACTGTACGCACTGCGGTTTCACGCCGGTTTCCGAGGCCTCGGGGGCGGTTTCCTTAGTGCCGGCTTCTCTCCTGGCAGGATGGTCCATATTCTTCGGCGGCCGGGCTTCCGGATGAAGGAGAAAGAGGACCCCCGCCCTTCAGATATTCCATATTCAGTGAATGACGTACTTGCGGACGTATTTGTCATAGATGTCGATACGGCCTCGTGATCTCGCATTGAATCCCACTTCCGTAAAGATCTTGGCGCCGCTGTCCAGCAAAACGAATCCTTCCTTGAACAGTTTCAGGATCGCCCCGTCGCTGTCAATGGCTTTGTCCGCCCTGTGATCGACAATTAAGGCTATGGCCTCTATGATTGAAATCTCTTGATACTCCATGGCGACCTCCCGCCGCCTTTCTTGTAACGAATCATGCCTGCCCTCCCGCGGCGTACTCATCGGAATCTTTCAATTTCGGTGGAACGCCAGACTGACTGCCGCCAGAAGAATGATGACGATCCAGATTCCGGTGAAGGCAATGGCAGGAGCATTAAGGCTGGATGCGGCCGGGTCGCCGAAAATATTCATATCCCATAGGCGACCGCTGTAAATGATGAAACAATAATTGATCAGAACCGCCAGTCTGATATGCCCGAAAATCAGAGCGAGGGTACTGATCGACAGGACCATGGCAATATGATTCATGGGAATTTCGACGACGGTTGACATGATCGTATCCATGGTTGGCCTCCTTTCGTTCCTAGTGTTAAACAGTTGATCCCAGGTCCCAATGCCGACCTGCCGGCTTTGATGTCAGATTTATACCAGAATGGGACAATGATCTGTGATCCAGGTCACAAAAGAGGTGCAGTAACTGGATGGAACGAGGTGTGAAGCGGGATGGTTAAAAAGGGATTTGGCAGGCCGCCGATGGGGAAAGTCGTTCGGAAACGGGTTGTTCAAGACCGGACCCGATAGCCCTCCTCAGAGGATGTCCATTCTTTCCGTGAAGAGGGGTTTCATGAGGACTTTTTTACCCTCGAGAACTTCAATTTCACCGTTGTCTTCGAGACGGTTTAGCGTTCGGGTCACCGTTTCCCGGGAGATGGATGCCAGGTTGGCGATGTCGTTGTGGGTCAAGCGCAGACTGATCAATATGCCGCGCTGATCCTTGACGCCGAAGTGATCCCCCATATTTTTCAGAACGACCCGCACTCTCTGCTCCGCATCGGCAAAGCTTAAGACCTTGATCATGAGCCAGGATTCCCTCAATCTTGAGCAGAGGATGGCGATAAGTTCCTTTAAAACCTTCTCGTTGCTCAGCAGGTATCTCATGAAATTTTCCCGGGATATCAATCCGATCCGGGTATCTTCCATGGCCACGACGGTCGCCGGCAAGGTCTTGCCGTCCAGAATGGACATTTCGCCGAAGTATTCGCCGCGTTTATGGATGGCAAGAATTCTTTCTTTTCCCTCCACGCTGATTTGAATGATTTTGACTTCGCCCGTATAGATAAAATAGAAAAAGTTGGACGTTTCTTCTTCGTGAAGAATAACCTGGTTTTTGGCGAACTGCCTTTCAATGACGATATTTCTTATGCTGGTAATTTCGTCCGGGGTCAGGCAAGCCAGGAAGGGGATATGCCTGATCAGGAAATCGACATTGGCCTTGCGGGCGTCATCCACGATCTGTCTGTCCATAAAGATTTCCTTCCTCTGTTCGATTACCCGGAATAAAACCACAAAATAGTAAGAAAATCAATGGAAACAATACCTGCGGACTTTGTCGGCTTCGATCTCCGCTACGGTTCGTCTACCGGGTTCGGAAAGATATAATCACCGTAAGAAACCGGCCTCCTTCGCCGACCCGCACGGTTCCCGATTGACAAGCTTCTGCCCGCCGTTCAGCCGTTCATGAAGATATGCCGCGACCCGGGCATATGCCCTGTCAACATCGTCTGAAGCCGGGAGAGCCAGGCGAATGGCTTCGATGTAGCCTTTTTCCCGGATCAGTTGCAGGGCGGGCAGAAAATTCATATCGTAAACCCAACCCATCTGGAGGAGCTTAAAGTCATTCAGAGATTTTAACAGCCCGCTCCGGACGAGACGGCCTTCTTCCAGGCATCGGATGATCTCTCCGGAGATTTCGTCGGAATCGGGCAGGTCGAGCTCAATGGCGGCATTGCGCTCCGAGTCCTTGTCCAGGTAATAACAGGTGGCGACGCGAAAAATATCGATTTTGTCCGCGTCCCGTAAGAGCCGGCTGAAAAAGAGGCATTCCTCCGTCTCGTCGGCGGGAATACTGAGTCGGTTATGGTAAGAAATGGCCTTCAGAATAATATCCCGGGTCTGTTGTCCCAGGGTATCCAGGATTCGGCACTCACGAAGGACCTGGACGCCCAGATCGGCATGGTCCACCGACTTGGCATCGGCGAATGTTCTGTATCGCGCATACTGTTCAAATCGACCCACATCGTGCAGTAACGCCATCGCCTCGGCCACCCGGAGATCGTTAGGATTCAGGCCCAGTGACTCGCCGACAATCCTTATCGCCCGGGCGACTTTGAAGGAATGTCTCTTCTTGAGGACGTAGCTTTGCTCGTCATGTTCGGCGCCCGAATGAAAGGATGCCGTATAGTTCAGAAACCAGTCTTTGAATCCGGCTATGTCATCTTCGGTAAGACGATAACGATAGGTCATAAAATATGTGTTCTCGGGCTTTGGGATGACAATATCCGTCCATTATTACAACGGAAAACAAATCCAACCGTACCGCAAACTGCCCCGGACATGTCATCTCCAGACAGGTCTGTCGTGCCGATTGTCTGATAACCTATAACATGGGCTTCCGTTTTCCGCCACATCTTTGGTGCCTTGATATGACAAATGCTCCTGTCCGTCCCGCAACGACTAATGGCTGAAGTTAAAAGTGAATACGGGCTTGCTGCCCGAGATTATCCGTAGATCTTCTCCAGGGGCCGGAAGCAGTCGTCTCCCGGGTTGGAGAAATCGCCGATGGCCCCGATGGTACCGGCGACGGTTATCCCGGAAAATTGTCTGACGGCTTCGATGTTTTCCGCAATCATTTCCTTGTCGGTGGGTGACGGACCCGAGTCCATGAAGACGATGCCGGCCGGTTGTATCCCACGCGCCCGCAGGCTTTCAAAGGAGAGGAGGGTGTGGTTGATCGTGCCCAGTCCCGCGCGTGCGGCAAGCAGGGGCCTGGCATTGAGCAGCTTGACGAAATCCACGACAAGCATCTGGTCCGTCATGGGGACCATGAGCCCTCCGGCCGCCTCGACGATCAAGGGATCGGAAGTCCGGTGACGATCTGAGATGACCTTGAATATTTTCTCCATGTCGAGGACTTTTCCTTCATCCCTGGCGGCAAAAAAAGGCGCTTTGGGATTCTTGAAACACAGGATCACCGAGTCGGCGGGATTCTGTCCGCCCAACTGCGGTATGTGGCTGTAAATAAACCGGGCGTCGCTGTCGGTATCGTAAGGATCGATACATCCGGTCTGTGCCGGCTTCAGATAGAACGGCTTTTTCCCTTTCCTGAAGAAATACTGCATGAGGATGAGCGACAGGACCGTTTTGCCCACGCCCGTGTCCGTACCTGTAACAAAGATTAATTCTCGCAATGGATGGCCTCCTTGAGTGTGTCGATAAAGCAAGCGGCATCTCGATCCGTATGCCGTGCGGTCATGCTGATCCTTAAAATGGCCTTATGAAGCGGAACGGTTGGAAATCTGGCCGGGAATACGAAGATGCCCCTTTCTCTCATCCTTCCGGCGACGGCGACCGCCAATTCCTCCGCGCCGATTTCGACGGCAAGGATGTGGGCATCCCCGTAGGTTTTAAATCCCTCCCGTTGCAGCCGATCTTTCATGCGGCCGCTGATATGGCGGAGCTTTCTCCGTCTGTGGCCGCTGCTTTGCACAATATCCAGAATATCTATCGCCGAGGCCGCATGGGCTTCCGGCAATGTGGTCGAATAGATGAGGGGCGAGGAAAAATTGTAGAGATATTCCTTGAAGCCCTCCGGCATGAGGACAAAGGCCCCGAAGAGTGCGAAGGCCTTGCCGAAGGTGCCGACGGCAACATCCGCCACCGTCCGTCCTATGCCGCGGCCTCCCGGGCCCAGGGCACCGAAGGAATGGGCCTCGTCGACGATGGTTAAAAAGTCGTATTGCTTCTTGAGACGGTCGAGCCCTTCCACGTCGAGCAGATCGCCGTCCATGCTGAAAAGGGCTTCCGTAAGCACGGCCGGGCGTCTGTTTGCGTTGGCCTCAAGACGTCTGGCCAGGTGCGGCATGTTGTTGTGATTGTAGCCGAAAAACGCGGCGCGGCTCATGCCTATTCCCTTGACGCTGCTGGCATGGATATGCTTGTCGAAGATAATGGTGTCTTCCTGGTCGAACAATCCGGAAATAAGGCCGATGTTGGCCTGATAGCCGCTGGGGAAGAAGAGGGCCTGGTCGTAGCCGAAGTGCCGGGCATAGGCTTCTTCCGCCCGGGAGATGATTCCGTAATTGCCGGACACGAGCCGCGAGGATGAAGACGATGTACCGAATTTCGCAAAATTTGCCGCGACCCTTTTCCGTACTTCCCGGGAAGAAGCGAGGCCGAGGTAGTCGTTGGAAGCGAAATTCAGATATTTCCGATCCTTGATATAAACAAATTTACCGGCCCGGCGGGTTATCTCCGGGGGGTCCCGATAGAGGCCGGCCTGCTTCTGCACTTTGAGTCTTTCCTTTATTTCCTCTTCGCGCATGCCAGGACCTTTCGATAATGCTTCTGTAAAATATCCTTTTGGAAATCGTCATTATAATCGACCGTGCCGAAGAGAAACTGCCCGCGGACGACGGGAACATTTTTCCCGCCGGCCTCCAAACGGTAGGTGAAGGCCTCCTCGCTGCGGCTGACCAGCTTTCCCCGCAGGCTGTACGTACCGGTTAGGGATTTCTCCTCAGGAAGCGGTGCTCCCGAGATCCTTACCAGGAAGGCGTGTTTGGTGAAGTCGAGGGAATGGCGGATATGCAGGCCCGCCAATTGCGCCAGGGATTCAAGAAGCAGGGTCGGATCGGCGTTTTCAAGAGTGACCTCGCCGTCGATCTGGTTTTCGTCCATGCCGTCGATCGCATCCACCATGACGAAATGATCGAGGCCCGTATGGATAACTATTCTTTCCATGACTTGATCACCAGGGCGCCGTTCTGGCCGCCGAAGCCGAAATTCTGGATGACGGCCGTCCGAGGCGTGAAGGTCCTGGCTTCCCGGACGAAGTTAAGGTCATCCGCACAGGGGGCGCTGAGATTGCGGATCTCCGGAAGATAGCCGTTTTGCATGCAGATCAGAAGCAGGGCGGATTCAACGGCCCCGCAGGCCGCCGATAGGTGGCCGATCCATGATTTGAGCGCCAGCAGGTAGGGTTTGTGGGTTCCGTATATTCGCTTGATCAAGGTATGCTCCATGGCATCGTTGAGACAGGTCCCCGTGCCGTGCGTGCAGACAAGGTCGATGTCTGCCGGGGCAACCCCTGCTTCATGGAACGCCGAAAATATCGCCTTTTCGGCCCATATGCCTTCGGCATCGGGCGCGGTCATGGTTACGCCGTCCAGGGAATTTCCAAAGCCGCAAATTTCGCCATAGATATCCGCCTTGCGCTTCCGGGCGTGTTCCAGGTCTTCCAGGAGGAAAAAAGCGCCTCCTTCTCCCGGAACGAATCCCGATCTGTCTTCGTTGAAGGGCCGCGATGCCTTTTCCGGGGCCCCGGGGCCGCTGTTTAAGGCCCGCGCTTTTTTATAACCGAGGATACCGATGGGATTGATACGTGACTCTCCGCCGCCGGCCAGGGCCAGATCAAGATACCCGTCCCTGATTTTCCGGAACGCCTCGCCCAAGGCATGCAGGGAGGCGGCGCAGGCCGTGGTGATCGTGCTATTCTCTCCGTGCGTTCCGGTCAGTTGTGCAATCGTCGAGGCCATCGTGTTGGGGAGAAAACGCAGCATCCAGAGGGCGTTCAGGTTGTCCGTATCCAGCTTGCCCCTGGCGAAATCGGGGAATTCACCGCTGATGTCCATGTTCGGGCCCGTTCCCACAAAGAGGCCGCAGTCGGCCGTCATGCCCTCGTCAAGGTTGGCCCTCTTGAAGGCCACCACGGCGGAGGCCACACCCAGTTGGGCGCCTCGTATCAGATATCGGGCGTTCTTGAAGCGTCCGATATAATCCTTGAGGACAAAATGCCGTATGGGGCTGATGACGATTTCGTTGTCGAATGCCGGTCTTGCAAAAGAGACCTTTTCATTCCGAATGCTCGCCATGATCTTTTCCGGAGTGTCCCCCAGGGAGGAAACAACGCCCATGGATGTGATGACGACGCGTCTGTCCATTTATATTTCCAACAGCATATCGGACGCCTGCATTCTTTCCAGGTAGGGCGGCGTTTCATGGGGATAGCCTGCCGTTACCAGGCACTTGATGCGGATGCCGGAAAGTCCGAGGATTTTGTCGATATCGCCGGCAAAAACGAGCGGCGCCGTAAGGATGCACATGCCGAGACCGAGTTCGGTGCCTTTCAGGAGAAACCCTTTCAAGGCCAGGCCGACGGTGATATCGAGATCGGTGTCCGTTCTGTCGTCCCGGGAAATGAGTTCGGCCTCGAAGAGTCTTTTGGAAAAACCGTTACCGTCGGTTTTAACGCCGACGGCGAAAAGCAGAGGGGCATTGTTGATAAATTCCGAGTACCGCCAGTAGGCGTTGACGATATTCGTTTTTCTCCGGGGTTTCTCGCATTGCTTGGCCGCTTCCAGCAAGTTTTGATAGCCCTGGTGCATCGCCCGGTGAAGGGAGGCACGCTTCTCGTGGGATTTTATCCGGACGAACCTGACGGGGCGGCTGTTTGTGGGCGACGGCGCTTTGGCAGCGCACCGGAGCATCACCGAGATCCACTCTTCAGGGGGCATATCCGCCTTGTAGGTGCGGATGCTTCTTCTTTGTGTGGTCAGTTCATCTAAAATCGACATAAGCTTACGATGCCGGGCACTTTATGAATCCAATTCTTCAGACAAACGCCTTCGATTCGCTGATCGGCCCCGCTGAAACTCCTGCGCATCCGTTATCGCCCTTCAACATGTCTTCCAGGCTACGTAACCGGTGAGATCCTTCACTTTAAGCACCGGTCCCAGGTGGATATCGGCCAGGATTTCCCTGATTCTCGGGCCTGTCAGAAACGGGAATTTTTCCGCCAGGTAGGTTCCGGGATCGATGCCGCTTTCCTTGGCCTGCTCGAGATAAAGACGCAACGGTTTGAGAAATATATCGTTGTCGTTCACCTGGACCCCGCACTCGGCGCTGATGGCCACGGCAAGTTCCAGAAGATCGATCGATTCGGCGCCCAGGTCCCTGATTAAGTATGTTTCCGGCGTGATCTCATGGCCTTCGATATCCAGAAGGTTGATGAGTATTTCTTTGATCTGTACGAATGGATCCAACTTAAATCCTCCGAAGTTGTTTGCCGGCCGTGAGACCGCCGTCCATGGTTAATTCCGTAGCATTAAAGCCGGCGGCTCCGTCCGAAAGGAGAAACATGATGGCTGACGCGATCTCTTCCGCGGTCAGTATTTTTTCCGTCGGTATTCTGTGCATGACTTCGATTTCGTTTTTTTGGATAAACGACCGGCCGCGTCCGGCATATACATAGCCAGGCCTCAGGGTAACGGCCGTGACGCCTCGTCTCCCCAGTTCCAAGCCCATGTTTTTGTAGAGGGCTTCCGCTGCCAGTTTTGTAGCTGCATAGAAGCCCTGTCCATGATTCGGCCAAAGAGCCGCTGTCGAGGAAACAAACACCATGCGTCCTTTTTTTCTGGCCAACATGAGACGGCCCGCTTCTTTCAGAAGTCGGGAGCGCACGGCCACATTTTCGTGGATATACCGGGCGACCGCGTCCCCGTCTGCGGACGCGACAAAGCTCTCATAGTTGCCCTGGGCGAAATCGACGAGGTAATCGAGCTCTTCACCCACGGCGGCGAATAATGTACTGATCGTATCCGGTTTCCCAAAATCGAAATAGACGTTCTCGAATTTCCCCTGAGACGAAGCGAGGCGTTCTTCGATTCGCTGCCTGCCTTCTTCGTTTCTGAAGGTTAAGAAGGGGCGGATACCGGTCTCTATGAAACGATCAGCCAGAGCAAGCGCCAATTCGCAGCTTCCGCCCAAAACGAGGGCATGCTTTCCTGAAAACGTCATATTCACGATACGATCATCCTTCCGGTTACAACGATACGATCATGATCGAACAGCGCACACGAAAGCCCCTTCTCTTCCGGCCGAATACGGTAAGAATACTCCCCGGGGACGATAAAATGCCGGAACCTGAAATGGTCGATGACGAAACGATTTGCCGTCGGTATCCCTCTTCGGACGGCCTCCATGAAGGCGCGGACGATTTGGGTTCCCGGTACGACCGGATGGGAAGGAAAATGGTCCCGATAGATACGGTCGGCGGGATCGAAAAAGAAAGTGCCGGTGATTTCCATAGGGTCCCCGCGTTTACCGTTCGGTGACCTTTTTGATGGCGTCGTAGGTGATGTCGCAGATCCGGTCGATTTCGGATATGGACACAGCCAGGGGCGGCATCATGACGATGATTCCTCCGAGAGGACGGATGATGAGTCCTTGTTTTCTTGCTTCCAGGGTGACCTGATGGCCGATGTTGTCTTTGAGCGGAAAGGGCTCTTTCGATTCCCTTTCGCTTACCAGTTCGATGCCGACCATGATCCCTTTCTGGCGAATATCACCGACGCAGGCAAGCGACCGGAAAGCCTCGAGCCGTTCGGCGAGATGCCTGATGGTTTCCTGTAATTTTTCCAGGACCTTTTCCTGCGCGAATATTTCCATATTGGCGATGGCCGCGGCACAGGCCAGGGGGTTGCCCGTATACGTATGGCCGTGGAAAAACGTCTTGAGCTCGTCGTACTCGCCGAGGAATCCCCTGTAGATCTCTTCCGTGGCAAGCGTGGCCGCTAAGGGGAGATAGCCGCCGGTAATGCCCTTGGCCACGGTCATGATGTCCGGCGTCACGCCTTCGTGTTCGCAGGCGAACATTTTGCCCGTCTTGCCGAAACCCACGGCGACCTCATCCGCAATCAGGAAGATGCGATTGGCCGTGCATAGGTCGCGGACCTTCTTCAAATATCCCGGAGGCTGCATCAACATCCCCGCGGCCCCCTGAACCAGGGGTTCCATCACCAGGGCGCAGACCTCGTGGGCATGCTCTTTCACCACATCTTCGAGCTGACAAAAACATTCCATTTTGCAGTCCGGGTAAGATTTCCCGAAAGGGCAGCGGTAACAGTAAGGGGACTCCGCCTTAAACGAATCAAAAAGCAAAGGATGGTACACCTGGTGGAACAGATCGATGCCGCCGACACTGACGGACCCTATCGTATCGCCGTGATAGGCATTCACGAGAGAGATGAACTTCTTCTTCTCGCGAAGGCCGTCTTGGGCTTGCTGATGATACTGGAATGCTATCTTCAAGGCGATCTCGACGGCCGTCGAGCCGCTGTCGGAGTAAAATACGCGGGTCAATCCCGGTGGTGCTATGCGGACGAGCATTTCCGCGCACCGGATGGCCGGTACGTTGGAAAGCCCGAGGAGGGTGGAGTGGGCGATCAGATCGATCTGATTTTTGACGGCCTGATCGAGATGGGCTTTCCGGTGACCATGGACATTGGTCCAGAGGGAGGATACACCGTCGATATATTCATTTCCGTCAATGTCCTTCAGGATGCAACCGTACCCCTCTTTTATGATGACCGGTTGCTCCGCCGTATACTGCTGCATTTGCGTGAAGGGATGCCAAATATACTGCCGGTCGTTGATTGCCAACTGCTTGTTATCTTGTCGTAAAGATTCCATTCCATCGCTCCCGGACAAAGGGTATTTCAGCCTCGACGGTGTCCTGATCGTCAAGCAGACACCACCGAGAGATGGCGCTATACCAACTGGAGAGGACTTTTGTCAACCATATAATCTCTTGATGGTTGACATTGGATCAGGGCTTGCTCAACGCATTAATATTTATAGCTAATGTCAAGAGATATCGCCCCGGCGGTTTGCCGCCGGACCATCCGCTGCACGTGACGGTCATCGAATGTATTTCTGCATGCCCGTCTGTTCTGCCTCGGAGGTAAAACAATCACCCATCCCGTTTGTCATAAAGCCTCAAGTCTGATATATAGATGATAGCCAAAAAATAGATCTACAGGGTATGCGTAAGAAGAGCCTGCCGGTTTCGCGTCCTGAGGCGGTGTCGCCGTCAGCTGTAACGGCGCCGGATATGGTCGCGATATTAAGGATATGAAGGGCATATATCTTGCATCTTAATTCATAGCTCATCGACCCATCGGATGTAGGGATTCCCGGTCATGATGAGCAATAACCACTGAAGACCAAAGGAGTATTTATGGAGCCATTGAACGTCGGTAAGGAAGCCGAGGCACTCGGAGACAGCATGAAAGCTTATTTCGATTACAGTGTGGATGCGCTTCAGCGGTCCATTATTTTTATGGATATTATGCGTAAGCGGGGCAACACCTACATCGAGCATATAAAAAGCGGGCAGCCGCCGGTGCTGACGTTCAATTACGAGATGATTCTGGACGGACGGACCTTCAAGCGGCCCGTTAATTATGCCCTGGTCCGTATCTCCGATCGCCGGAAAGAGGCAAGTAAACTGAAGGAAGAAGAGGAGCGGCGGAGGAGAGACCTGAAGCATATGCCCGAACTCCCCAAAAGGCCCATCATCATCATCGATCCCCGGGCCGGCCATGGGCCGGGAATAGGCGGCTCCAAAAGGGATTCGGAAATAGGCATGGCCCTCGACCATAACCACCCCGTCTATTTCATCCTGTTTTATACGGATCCCATACCCGGTCAGACGCTTGCCGATGTGGAAGCCGCCGAAGTGCGCTTCGTCGAGGAAGTCGTCAATCGACATCCTTATGCGGATAACCCGGCCATCATCGGCAATTGTCAGGCGGGATGGGCGGCGGCCCTTCTCTGTGCCGATCGGCCGGATATAACCGGTCCGCTGGTTCTGAACGGAGCCCCTCTTTCCTATTGGGCTGGCGTGGAAGGCGTCAACCCCATGCGGTACAAGGGCGGTCTGGTGGGAGGAATTTGGATGAACAGCCTCCTCAGCGACCTGGGCAACGGGAAATTCGACGGGGCCCATCTGGTATCCAACTTTGAATCGCTTAATCCGGCCAATACCCTCTGGAGCAAGAACTACCACGTCTATTCACAGCTCGATACCGAAGAACACCGCTTTCTCGCCTTTGAGAAGTGGTGGGGCGGATTCTTCATGATGACGGCGGAGGAGATTCACTTTATCGTCAGCAATCTCTTCGTCGGGAATAAGCTGGAAAAGGGCGACCTGGAATTGCGGCGCGGAGAGAAGATCAGTCTGAAGAATATCGAAAGTCCGATTCTGGTATTCGCCTCGCGGGGCGACAATATTACACCGGTTCAGCAGGCCCTTAACTGGATTCCCCGGGTTTATCGTTCCGTGGATGAGATCAAAGAGAGGGGACAGGTCATCATTTACGTCGTGCATGAGGAGATCGGACATCTGGGGATCTTCGTGTCCGCCAGCGTCGCCAAGAAGGAACACAAGGAGATCATCAGCAACTTCGACATGATCGAATACCTCCCCCCGGGACTCTACGAGATGGTTATCGAAGGCGACGTCAAGACAGGGGATTTCAAGGCCGCTTTTGAGGAGCGGACCCTGGAGCATATCGCCGCCATGGACGACGGCACGGCAGACGAAGAGGATTTTCAGGTCGTCAATGCCGTCTCCAACGTCAACGACGACCTCTATCGTGTATTTCTCCGCCCGTGGGTACAGATGTGGTCTTCCGAATTGACGGCGGAGATGATCCGCTGGATGCATCCGTTGCGTTCTCAGCGGTACATGATCTCCGATATGAATCCTCTGCTTCGCCCTCTGGCCTCCGTAGCTTCTGTAGCGAGGAAAAACCGCCGCCCGGTCTCGCCCGACAATCCATTCGTTTTGCTGGAAAAGAATATGTCCTCTGCAATCGAAGAGATGCTGAACCTCTATCGGGACACGCGGGATCGCTTTCAGGAACAGGCCTTCCGCTGGATTTACAGTCAGGACTTTCTCCATCACTTCTTCATGCCGACCGAGGACAAGGAGCAGGCCGCCGTTTCGGAAGCATCCGCGGAAAAGACGTGTGTCCTCGCCTTCGAGGAGGGGGGAACGGCTGAAGGCCTGATCCGGGTCATGATGGCCATGGCTAGGACCAGTCCCGTCATCGGCCGTAGGCATTATGTGATTGCGGAAGGGATCGCCCAGACGCACAAGGTGTTGAAGAAGATCAGGCCCGCGACTTTCAAGCGGATCGTCAAAACACAGGCCAGAATCCTCCAGTGTGATGAGGAAAGGGCTCTGGCCGCCCTGGCCGCCATGATCCCGAATCCGGAAGATCGCCTGGAAGCCCTGGAAGTAGCCAGACGCATAGCACTGGTCGACGGGGCATACAGCGATAAAGAAAAGGCGATGCTGGAGAAGATCAGAAAGGGCCTGGGGGTTGCTGCTCCGCAGAAGATCCTGTCTGCGGCAAAGGCCAAGTAGAGCAGCTTGAGGTTGCGTTAGAACGACATGCCTGTCTGACCGACGGGCTTCGCTTGCATTTATCCGCTATAAAGGTTAAAGGGTTGGAAAACGGCGGCAGGGCGGCTTTGCGCCCTGCCATGCTGCTTCATCTTTAATTTGAAGGAGGGGGGATTTATGATGAAGAGAATCAGTTGCTGTATCGTCGTTTTCTTCATGGCGATGGCCGTCGCCGGGTGCGGCACCGAGAAGGCGCCTAAGGGGGAATTCAAGGCACAGATGAAACTGGCCAGTTCGACCCCGATGAGCCATACGTACAATCAGGGGGCGAGCAAGTTTGCCGATCTGGTGAAGGAACGGAGCGGCGGACGTATTCAAATCACCATATATCCGGAAGGGCAGCTTGGAAAAGGCGAGCGGGAACTCCTGGAAGCCGTCCAACAGGGGACGATCGATTTATATGTCGGTTCCACCGGCCCTCTCAGCGGCTTCAGCCCGGCGGTCGGCATTCTCGATATCCCGTTTCTCTTTCGGGATTATCATCATGTGGACACCGTTCTTGACGGTCCCATCGGTCTTCAACTCCTGAGCGACCTTGACAAGGCCCAATTCAAAGGGTTGGCCTTCTGGGAAAACGGTTTTCGCAATCTGACCAACTCCAGGCAGGCCGTGAAACTGCCCGCCGACGCCAAGGGGCTGAAAATCAGGACTATGGAAAACAAGATTCATATAGCGGCGTGGAAAGCGATAAGCGTCAATCCTGTGCCGATGGCCTGGGGCGAGGTCTACGGAGCCCTGCAGCAAAAGACGATCGACGGCCAGGAAAATCCGATCGCCGTCATCTACTCGGTAAAGTTGAATGAAGTTCAAAAGCACCTGTCCTTGACGCAGCACGTCTATTCGCCGGCGGTCGTGATCGCCAGCCAGAAGAAATGGCAGGCCATTCCCAAGGAAGATCAGGACATGATCCTGAAAACCGCTCAGGAAGTCGCTCAATATCAACGAAAACTCGGCAGGGATGCAGAGGAAAAGCAGATTTCCGAGTTGGCGTCAAAGGGCATGACCGTAACGAAGGGCATCGATAAAGAGACCTGGCGGAAGGCCATGCTTCCGGCCATGGGAGAATTTTTTCAGCAATTCGGTAAAGAAAAAGTCGATGCCATCCTGAACGTGAAATGATCATGTCGTCTCTGGCTGCGCTGAATAAGGTGCTGCTGAAAATCGCTTCCGGATTGACCGTGGCTGCCATGGCCGTCATGGCGGTTATTATTCCCTATGAGGTCGTAGGCCGTTACGTCCTCGGCGCGATGCCCAGCTGGTCTTCCGAAGCGGCCATTTATGCCCTCGTATGGGCGACGATGGCCGGAAGCGCCGTCGGTCTGCAAAAAGGCTATCAAGTCAGTCTGTCCGTTATGACGGAGAAGCTCCCGCCGGGCTTGTCCTCCTTCGTCACCGGATTGATGTATCTCATGATGATGACTTTCTGCGGAGTCATGATCTATTTTGGTCTGCTGCAGACCATAGCCAATCTGAATCAATTCTCCCCGGCCATGGGAATACCCATGGCCTTTCCCTATCTGGCTATTCCCGTCGGGTTCCTGATCATGCTTTCGATCACCCTGGAACGGTGCGGGAACTTCCTGCAGGCTGCGCGAAGAAAGGCTTGATATTGCAGATTGTCTTCCTGATTGCTTTCATTATCCTGATGGCCGTCGGTATCCCGATCGCCGTAGCCATGGGCGGATCAGCCCTGGTCTATCTCCTCTTTCATGGGGACCTTTCGCCGACATTACTCGTTCAGACGACTTTTGCCGGCATCGGTTCCTTTCCCCTGCTGGCAATACCGCTGTTTATGCTCGCCGGCAATCTCATGAACGAGGGCGGGATAACGGATGATCTGGTCCGTTTTACCCGCCTGCTCATGGGGCATATCAGTGGCGGCCTGGGACTGGCCACAATCCTGGCCAGTGCCGTCTTTGCCGCGGTTTCCGGATCGGCCGTAGCTACCGCGGCGGCCATCGGAACGGTCATGCTGCCGGCAATGAGAAAGGCCGGCTACGACGATGAAGTATCGGCGGCCCTGACGGCTACTTCAGCCTGTATGGGGCCGATCATTCCCCCGAGCATACCGTTCATCATCTATGGCGTTATCGCCCAGGTTTCGATCGGCGCCCTTTTCATGGCGGGAATCATACCCGGTCTTATGCTCGGCGCCGGTCTGATGATCTACATGTTGGTAATCGCCCGCCGAAGGGGATATCCCAGCGAGCCGAGGGCGACGGGGCGTGAATTGCTGGCAGGGACTTTAAGGGCATCACCGTCTCTGTTCATGCCCGTTATTATCATCGGCGGTATCTGGGGCGGGGTCTTTACTCCCACGGAAGCTGCCGGGATTGCCGTAGCGTATGCTTTGCTCGTGGGGTTCGTTTACGGGCGCCTTAAACTATCGCGGCTCTACTCCATTTTTCTTACATCCGGTCTTGAATCGGCGGTCGTCATGCTTCTTTTGGGCCTGTCCGAGCCTTTCACCTGGGTCGTGGCCGTGGAGCAGGTCCCCGCCAAGATCATGACCGTTCTTATCGAGTGGTCAACGTCTCCCTATGTCTTTCTGATCCTTGTGAACGTTATCCTGCTTATCATCGGAATCCCGATGGAGACCGCACCCGCCCTCACCATCGTTACACCGGTCCTGGCGCCGCTGGCGGAAAAGATGGGTATCGATCCGGTTCATTTCGGCATCGTCGTCTGCTTCAACCTGGTGCTGGGGTTGATAACACCGCCGGTCGGGGGGGTTCTCTTCTCGATTTGTGGTACTTCGGGATTGTCCCTGGAAAGGCTGAGCCGCGGCATCTGGATACCCTTTCTGATTGCCGTCGCTGTTCTGTTGATCGTTACCTTCGTGCCGCCGTTGAGCACTTTTCTGCCCAAAGTCTTGCTCAACTGAAGGTGTCCATAATGAGATCGCTTATCAACATCCCGGTTATTCCGTCTTGTACATTTCCTGGTAGATTTGCAGTTCTATGGCGTCGAAAATGCTGTCGTACTGCTCTTTTTGCAGGAGCCTCCTCATTTCCCAGCCGGCCCCCGCCTGCTTTTCGGTGATAACCGACAGCGTGACGTCCGTTTCTTTCCAATTGAGCTGCTTCACCCGGGCTATGGTCTTGGATCTCCATCCGTTCTGGATGAGATAGGTGGATTCGATCTCTTTCTTTTCGCGGTTGACTGAGGAAGCCCCAAACCCTTTATCCTTAAATACTTGAACGAGTGCCTTGAGGACGACCTTTTCGTTGCCCTCAAAGGCCCTTGAGTACTCGTCGGGCTTGGTGATGACCACGCCTTCCTTCATACAGGCCGGCAGAAGAAAAACCGTCATAAAAACAAACAGGAATACGATTCTAAACGGCGGGGTCATTTTTCTCATAATGTCGATCCTTGAGCTCGAAATGAAAATTCGGTTCATGACGAAAGTCTATATCATAATGGCGTTAAAAAAAGGTATAATGATTTGTAATATTCGGAGAACTGTTTTAAAATAATACCGCATGGGATGTGATTCTATGCAAGGAGGTGACTATGGATGTTTTGGCCTTGAGTCGTCTGCAGTTTGCCATGACGGCAATGTTCCATTTTATTTTCGTGCCATTGACCCTGGGACTCGCCCCCCTGGTGGCCGCCATGGAGACGCGCTATGTCACCACGGGCGACGAGAAGTACCTCAGGATGACCAAATTCTGGGGTAAGCTTTTTCTCATCAACTTCGCGCTGGGTGTTGTAACGGGAATCACTATGGAATTTCAGTTCGGGATGAACTGGGCTGCCTATTCGCAATATGTCGGCGACATCTTCGGCGTGCCCCTTGCTATAGAGGCCTTGCTCGCTTTTTTCCTTGAATCGACGTTCATTGGTCTGTGGGTTTTCGGCTGGAACCGCGTATCGAAGAAGGTCCATGCCGCATCCATCTGGATCGTCGCCATCGCCGTCAACCTGTCGGCCCTCTGGATACTGATGGCCAATGGTTGGATGCAGCATCCCGTCGGTTACGTGCTCCGCAATGGACGGGCGGAACTGGTCGATTTTGCGGCATTCTTTTTGAGCAGCTACAGTTGGCTTAAGTTCTTTCATACGATTCTCGCCGGTGCCGTCGTAGGGTCCTTCTTTGTCATGGGCATTTCAGCCTACCATCTTCTGAAAAAGCAGTATGTCCCACTCTTTAAGGCCTCTTTTCGCATGGCCGCCGTTTTCGGCCTGGCGAGTTCCCTGCTGGTTTTTATCGTCGGCGATTTTCACGGAGGAGAGGTGGCCAAGGTGCAGCCGGCCAAACTTGCCGCCATGGAATCCCTTTGGGAAACCCAGAAAGGGGTCGACCTGAACCTGTTACTTATCCCCGACGTCAAGGGCGAACGCAACGCCGTCGAAGCGATAGGAATTCCCGGCTTGGTAAGCTTTTTAGCCTATCGCGACTGGAAGGCCGAGGTTAAGGGGCTGAAGGATTTCCCGAAAGAGGAAAGACCGCCGGTCATGGAAACATTTATCAGTTTCAGAACCATGGTGGGTCTTGGCAGCCTTTTCATCCTGCTGTCATTGACCGCGTTTTGGCTGTCGAGAAAAGACCGGCTGGAATCGTATCCCCTCTTTCTTAGGGCCATGATGCTTGCCATACCGCTACCTTATATTGCCGCTCAGCTCGGGTGGGTCGTCGCCGAGGTCGGCCGCCAACCCTGGATCGTCTACGGGGTTCTTAAGACTTCCGATGCGGTTTCCAAGAGCGTCAGCGTAGGCCAGGTTGCAACGTCTCTCATAGGTTTTGTCCTTTTTTACGGATTGCTGGGTATCATCGATATCTACCTGCTGGCCAAATATGCAAGGAAGGGTCCGGATGATGAAGCTGGACCTTCCCGTCCGGCCTCTTATTAGCGAAGGAGAAGACGAATGGAATACCAAATCCTGTGGTTTATTCTCTGGGGTATCCTCTGGGCGGTCTATTTCATGAGCGACGGATTCGATCTGGGGGTGGGGATGCTCCATCACTATTTGGCCGAAAACGACGATGAGAAGCGGATCATCATCAACGCCATCGGCCCTGTCTGGGACGGCAATGAAGTATGGCTGGTTACCGCCGGAGGGGCCACATTCGCCGCCTTTCCGACGACCTACGCCCTGATGTTCAGCTATCTCTACACCCCTCTGCTGATCATCCTTTTTGCCTTGATTTTCCGGGGCGTTGCCTTTGAGTTCCGGGGCAAGGAGGAAGGGCAGGGCTGGAAAAAGGGTTGGGATGCGGCGATTTTTTTCGGAAGCTTCATACCCGCTCTTTTATTCGGCGTTGCCTTTGGAAATATCTTCAGGGGGTTGCCCATGGACGGCGCCGGCTACCACGGCAATCTTTTCATACTTCTCAATATGTATGCCCTGCTGACCGGTATGCTTTTCGTCCTGCTTTTCCTCCTGCACGGTTCTCTGTGGCTCGCTTTTAAGACCGAAGGCGGCATCGCCGAACGGGCCGTTCGTTTCGCCTCCAAATCCTGGTCCGTCATGCTTCTCGTTTTAATCCTTTTTCTCGTCTATACGGCTTTTGCAACCCATCTGTACGATAATTTCATCAAAAATCCAATTTGGTTGGTTATTCTCCTTATCGTCGTTGCTGCCGTCATAACAACGAGATTTTTCCTGTCACGCGGTCGATATCTCGGGAGTTTCGTCTCGAACGGTCTGGCTATATTCTTTACCGTCATCACGGGGGTGATCGGCCTCTACCCGAATCTCATCCCTTCGAGTATCGATCCGGCATACAGCCTGACAGCGTTCAATTCGTCTTCCAGTCCCTATACGCTGAAGATCATGACGGTTGTTGCGCTTCTCTTTGTCCCCATTGTCATCGCCTATCAGTTGTGGGTATACCGAATTTTCCGGCACAAGGTGACTGTAGCCGACATTGCGGACAACAAGGAAGCCTATTAATACGGTCCATTCGGGTTTTCAAAAAAAATGCATGCAGTACGGTTTCATAACTTGCTGAAATCGGGCCGCATGTGAATTTCCCCCGCCGATGAATCTCCCCCGCCGGTCACATTATGGTTGACGGCGGGTTTTTTATCGGATATATTTTTATCCGATGATTGCCCATCAACAGTGGTAAAAAAAGTCTCAAATGAATTGAATCTCGGCTAAATTGCTCTTGGCGAGGCTTATTTTTGCCATGATAAATGCCACCCTGGCTGATAACATCTCCCCTAAGTTTTTTACGTGGAGAGGTGTTAGAGGATTTGCCATGACATGGTTTGGAGGACAGTTACCACCCCTATGAAAAATCAAATAGTCGTGAAGCACTAATTGGCTTTTCTGTTTCAAGAGTGCCATTCTCCCCTTTGTACGTCGTTTTTCTTGCTTGATTCATCCCCCATTTTATTCAATGTGGAGTCTTGCCCTGAAAGTCCGGCCGGCGTTCAAAAGGGGAAAAATAGTAAAAATTGTAATGATATTGACGACATGAGTGTTGCTATCGTGACAATTGTCAGTAATCTACAGAAGTTGGAGGTGCACAAATGCCGCAAATAATACTATGGGAACAATACATATCGAAAAGAAAACAATGGATTGTATCGTCGTTGTGTATTCTTGCCACATCGCTTTTTATCGTCGGCATCATGTTTCATCAGACCCTGGCCGACGTCAGGAGTAAGTTGAATGAAGTGATCAATCCCGAGTTACAGGAACGGTATGCCGAATACAAGGCTAAAGAGGAAATCTATAAAATACTCCGCAACAGGAACCTGGAGCTGGACAGCGCCATGGAGATTGCTCAGGCCGTGATCAATCAGTCTAAGAAAACAAACATTCCCATCACCCTCTTTCTGGCATTGATGCAGAAAGAGAGTAATTTCGCGATCGATGCCGTCTCGCCGGTGAAGGCCATGGGTATCATGCAGATTCATCCCATCACCTGGGACGCTTATGTTAAGAAACTGAACCTTAAGGTATCGCGGGAGAAGGCCTTTGATCCATCCCTGAATATCCTTGTTTCGGCGGCTATCTTGAGCGATCTGCGGGAGCGCTACAGGAAGGCCGGGTATGACGAGGACGTTCTCTGGGATTATGTCCTCTCCGCTTACTTTGCCGGGCCGGAATCCGTGAAAGGGGGACTCACGGAGAACCATCGGCAATACGTCCAAAGGGTAAGGACATATGTCCGCCAAATGAGCAAAATTATTGAAAGCTGATACAAAAAGGGTTATATAGGCAAGACGGTGGCGGGTTCCGACCGCCGGTTTTCGCTCGATATTCCGCAAGTGCTCCGACATTTCCCCGAAACGAGAACCCGAAATGCCTGCAGATGACCTGTCGAAGTTGAAGATCGATAAAACGGACAAGGTTGCCCGTCCCGGTCAGCGAAAAAGAAAAATAATCTTTATCCTGGCAGGCGTTTTCATTGTTTTTACCCTCGGGATTCTCTATGTCGAGGGAATCATCGCCCCGGCCGCAACGGTCGACGTCGCGACCATTTCCCTGGTGTATCCTTCCCAGAGTATTTCCAAGTTGAATGCCAGCGGCTATATTGTCGCCCAAAGGAAAGCGGCGGTTTCTTCGAAAATCACGGGACGTTTGGTGTCCATGTTGGTTGAAGAGGGTCGGCTGGTCAAAAAGGGGCAGATTGTCGCCCAACTGGAAGGCGACGATGTCAGGGCGTCCCGGCAACAGGCCTCGGCCAGTCTGAATACGTCCTTGGCCGCGCTGGAGCAGGCGAAGGTGGAGAGGGATGATGCCCGGCGGGAGTACGACCGTTACAAGAGACTGTCTGCAGGCGGTTATGTCGCCCGCTCCCAATTCGAAACCGCGGAGGCGCGCTACCTGAGGGCCGAGGCTGCGGTCAGCGGCGCGGAGGCCTCCATGAAGGCGGCGAATGCGGCGTTGAAGAGTGCCGATATTGCAGTCGAGTACACCCTGATCCGGGCGCCGTTCGACGGCGTTATCCTCACGAAAAATGCCGATGTGGGCGACATTGTGACACCGATCGGGGCGGCCGCCAATGCCAAGGCCGCCGTCGTCACCATGGCCGATATGGATTCCCTCCAGGTGGAAGTGGATGTATCCGAGACGAATAT
Source organism: Syntrophales bacterium (assembly GCA_963668175.1). Taxonomy (GTDB): domain Bacteria; phylum Desulfobacterota; class Syntrophia; order Syntrophales; family PHBD01. The sequence goes on along the minus strand of OY764159.1, from coordinate 4,419,184 downwards.
CAATCAGGTTTCCATGAACCAACCCTGTGAAATTCAACTCGATGCCATCCCCGATGTCCGGTTTCGAGGTGAAGTCCATACCCTGGTCCCGACGGTTGACCGCACCAAGGCCACCGTCCTCGTCAAGGTCCGTTTCATCGACAGGGACCCGCGCATGCTGCCGGAAATGAGCGCCAAGGTATCATTCCTCTCCCGGAAACTGAAAGCCGAAGAACAGAAACCGCGTCTGGCCGCCGGTGACGGCAGTTTGTCCGTAAAAGGAAACAGGGTCACCGCCTTTTTGGTTGAAGGCACCCGAGTCCGGGAAGTTCCCGTGTCCACGGGGATGAAGCTCGGCGATATGACGGAAATTCTCTCCGGACTGAAACCCGGCGACCGTGTCGTCATGAAAGCTCCCAAGGGTTTGCAGGACGGCGCAAGAATCAAAATAGCCGAAAAATGAAGGCCTCTACTCTTCTCCGATGGATAGCCTTATGAGCGGACAATCAGAAGCCATCGTCGAGATCAGGCAATTATACAAGTCCTATCACCGGGAAAAACTGGTTGTTCCCGTCTTGTACGATATAACCTTCGATATCTTGGAAGGGGAATTCATGGCCCTCATGGGGCCGTCCGGCTCGGGGAAAACCACGCTCCTCAATCTCATCGCGGGCATCGACAAAGCGGACAGCGGGACCATACGGATCGGCGGCATCGATATCACGGCCCTGTCGGAGACGGAACTTGCGCACTGGCGCGCCAATCATGTCGGATTCATCTTCCAGTTCTACAATCTGATTCCCGTCCTCACCGCCATTGAGAACGTGGAATTTCCTCTCCACCTGACGAACCTTTCCCGGGCCGAACGGCGCGAGCATGCCGAGATGGCCATCCAAATGGTCAATCTCACCCACAGAATGGATCATTATCCCAGGGAGCTGTCCGGCGGTGAGCAGCAGCGCGTCGCCATCGCCCGGGCCATTGTCACCGATCCCACCATCCTTGTTGCGGACGAGCCCACCGGGGACCTCGACCTCCATTCCGCGGAAGAGATCCTGGACATGATGGAGCGCCTGAACCGGGAGATCGGCAAGACCATCATCATGGTGACCCATGACCCCCGAGCCGCCAAGAGGGCCAAGCTGCTCAAACATCTGGACAAGGGATATCTGAACCATGATCATCCTGAAAATCCTCTTTAGGAACGCCTTCCGCAATAAACTGAGGACAGCCCTGACCATTTCCGGAATCGCGGTGGCCATTCTGGCCTTCGGGCTTCTTCGTACGGTGATCAGTGCTTGGTATGCCGGCGCGGAGGCCGCATCGGCATCAAGGCTTGTCACGCGGAATGCCATCTCCATTATTTTCCCCCTGCCTTTGTCCTATCAGGACAAGATCCGTACCGTCGAGGGGGTCAAAATCGTTTCGTACGGGAACTGGTTCGGCGGCATCTATATCGACGAGAAGAACTTCTTTCCCAACTTCTGCGTCGAACCGAAGACGTACTTCGCCCTTTATCCCGAGTTCATCGTCAGCCCGGAAGAGAAGAAGGCCTTTCTCTCCGACCGCAAAGGCTGCATTGTAGGAGCCAAGCTCGCGGCCAAATTCGGCTGGAAAATAGGAAGCACGATAACCCTCAAGGGGACGATCTATCCGGGGAATTGGGATTTCGTCGTTCGGGGAATCTACAAGGGGAGGGATGAAACGATCGACGAAACCCAGTTCCTTTTCCAGTGGGACTATTTGAATGAAACGATCAAGAAGGTGTTCCCTCAACAGGCGGATCAGGTGGGATTCTATATGATCGGTGTGACCAGGCCGGACCTGTCGGCAGAGGTCGCTTTGGCCGTGGACGAATTATTCAAGAATTCATTTGCCGAAACCCTGACGGAAACGGAGAAAGCTTTCAACCTGGGGTTCATCGCCATGACGGATGCGATTATTATCACGATCCAATTCGTGTCCTTTGTGGTCATCTTTATCATTATGGCCGTCGTCGCCAATACCATGGCGATGACCACCCGGGAAAGAATCGGCGATTACGCCATCATGAAAACCCTGGGCTTCGGCGCCAGGGATATCGTCATTCTCATCTTCGGGGAATCCATGGTCATCACTCTGATTGGATGCTTCTGCGGAATGGTCCTGACATTCCCGGCGGCCAAAGCCTTCGGGCATACCCTGGTCACCTATTTCCCCGTCTTCAACGTTTCTGGCGAGACGCTGCTGTTCGATCTTGCGGCGGCCATCGTCGTTGCGCTCGTCGCCGCCGTCGTGCCGACACAGAGGGCCATCAGGATCGGCATCGCGGACGGCTTGCGGAGAATAGGATAATGGCCATTCCGCTTACGTATAATATCCGAAACCTCTGGAAGCGCAGGCTGACCACGTCCCTTACCGTCGCCGGCATGTCCCTGGTCGTGTTCGTCTTCGCCGCTATCCTGATGATGGCTGAAGGGCTCCAGAAGACGCTCGTGGATACCGGTTCATATGACAACGTCGTAGTCATTCGGAAAGGGTCCACCTCGGAAGTCATGAGCGGCGTGGACAAGGAGCAGGCCGCCGTTGTTGAAATGCTGCCGCAGGTCGCCGTCGGCATGGATGGGCAACGGCTTTTGTCCAAAGAGGTTGTGGTGTTGATTGCGTTGCCCAAGCGCGACAACGATAAACCTTCCAACGTCACTGTCCGGGGCATTCAGGACGCATCGCTGGCGTTGCGGCCTCAAATCAAATTGATTAAAGGCCGGCTGCCGAGGATGGGATCGTCGGAAGTCATCGTCGGAACCAGTATCGCCAAGGGCTTTAAGGGCGTAGACCTCCAGGGAGTCCTGAAGTGGGGGATGAACCGGTGGACCGTCGTGGGGATTTTCGACGCCGGCAATACCGGTTTCAGTTCCGAAATATGGGGGGACGTCAATCAGATCATGCCGGCCTTTCGCCGTCTCGCTTTTTCTTCCGTCATCTTTAAGCTCCGGGATCCTTCACAGTTCGATGGCGTGAAAAAGGAGATCGAGGGAAACCCGCGCCTCACCCTGGAAGCCAAGCGCGAAACCCGATACTACCTGGATCAATCGGAGATGATGGCAAAATTCCTGCGTATTTTGGGGATTTCCCTGACACTCATCTTTTCCCTGGGTTCGATCATCGGCGCCATGATCACCATGTACTCCGCCGTGGCCAACCGCGTGGGCGAGATAGGCACCCTGCGGGCTCTGGGATTTCAGAGGAGGAGCATCCTTATCGCTTTCCTCGTAGAGTCGCTGATGCTGGGATTTGCCGGAGGCTGCGTCGGGCTTTTCTTCGCATCGTTCATGCAGTTCATCACCGTCTCGACCATCAATTTTCAAACCTTTGCCGAATTGGCGTTCAGTTTTACCTTAAGCACCGGTATCATCATCGCCTCTTTGACTTTTGCCCTCGTTATGGGCCTTCTCGGGGGCGTACTTCCCGCCTTCCGCGCCGCCCGCATGAACATCGTCGATTCCCTCAGGATGTAGAGACCGGCCCGGTCGATTCCGTCACCGGCCATTCCATTCTTCCGGCTCGGGAAGCGAATCCGCCGAAACCGGTCGTCGCCGGCGTTTCCACCGCAGCTCGGCAGGTCCCGCTTGCATCCGCATCCCTGTTCATATATACAGGTCATCCATCAGAACGGAAAGGTGGTCGATATGGTACTTACGGACATTCAGTTGGACCGTTATGCGGACGTTCTCCTTTGGGGACTGAAAACAGCGAGAAAGGGACGCTTTCGGAAGGGCGACGTCGTTCTGCTTCAGTATGAAACGGCGGCGGTAAAGCTTGCCGAGGTCCTGTATGCAAAACTGATCGATATGGGTATGAATCCCGTTCAACGGCCGGTTTGGACCTGCACGATGGAACAGACCTTCTATGAAAGGTCCAAGGGCCAGCAACTGCTCTTTGTTCCTCCCGGAGAGAAGGAGATGATGGCCCATCTCAACGGAAGGATCTTTCTGCGGGCCCCCGATTCCATCACGCATTTGCGGGATATCGATCCGGCGAAGATCGGGAAGTTTCTGGTGGCCAGAAAACCGTTGCGGGATATCCTCGACAGACGTGAAGAGCAGGGCGTTTACAGCTGGACGCTCTGTACCGCTCCGACCCCTGAACTGGCCAGGCAGGCCAAGTCGAGTCTCAGACGTTATTCGGAACAGATCATCCGGGCCTGTTATCTCGACGAAGAAAACCCCGTCGAGCGCTGGCAGTGGATCTACAAGGTCGTAGGCGAGATCAAGAAATGGCTGAACGGCCTTCCCGTCAAGGCATTCATCGTAGAATCGGGGACGATCGATCTCCGGATCACGCCGGGAGAAAAGAGGCGATGGATCGGGATTTCGGGGCACAACATCCCCAGCTTCGAATTGTTCCTTTCACCCGACTGGAGAGGTACGGAAGGGACGTATTTTGCGAACCTGCCGTCTTTCCGGAGCGGCAATTACGTGGAGGATATCCGGATTACCTTTGAAAAAGGCGTGGCGAGGACATTGACGGCGAAATCGGGAGAGGCGTTTGCCAAGAAACAGATCGCCATGGATCGGGGCGCAAAGGCCCTGGGCGAGTTTTCCCTGACGGACCGCCGCTTTTCCCGCATCGACCGTTTCATGGCCGATACCCTCTTCGACGAAAACCACGGCGGCCGATACGGCAACTGCCATATCGCCGTGGGATCTTCCTATTCCGATACGTACAGCGGCAATCCGAAAGAATTGACGAAAGATCTGCGCCGGCGTCTCGGCTTTAACGATTCCGCCCTGCACTGGGACCTGGTCAATACGGAAAAAAAGACGGTGACGGCCGTTCTTAAAACGGGGGAGCGGCAGATTATTTACGACGGCGGGGAATTTCGGTACTAATCGATATCGGTGCCGCTTGCGCAGCGAAGCGCCGTGACGCAGGCAGGCTTATCTCCGACGCCGGGAGCATCAGAAATTCGTCTGCCCCTTCATTCTTTTCAAAAATGATCGCTTGATGACCAGACCGTAGATGCTTGCATTCACGATAAGGACAATGGCGCCGAGAACGAGCTGAATGTCTTCATTCAGTGCCTCCGGATAAAGGATCGGCAGGATATAATGTTCCACGAAGCCGGTTTGGTAGACGGAGGCGCGGGCCTGCGCTCGGAGCATATTCTCCCACGCGGTCAGGGGGCAGGTTGCGTCTGCAAATTCGACCGCGGCCGCCCAAATCGCCGCCGGAAGATGAAGCCCTGCGGCCCATCGCCATCTGAGTGCCAGGAGACCTCCGAAAAGGGCGTACAGCACGAAGGCCGCGTGAATCATCACCAGGATGTCGGCGAGCAGTCGGTATACCATGATGATCCCGGGTATCTCTTTTAAATCCTACATTTTATGCGTTTCGTATCCCCCGTCGCGTGGCAGATCCCGACCTTTGGCCGCTTCCGTGGCCAGACGGTCGCACCGTTCATTCTCCGGATGGCCTGCGTGGCCTCGAATCCAGTGAAAACGGACATCATGACGTTCGCATAAGGCAAGCAGCCTCTCCCACAGATCGGCGTTAAGGGCTTTTTCCGATTTTGTCCGCATCCAGCCCTTGGCCTTCCATTTTCTCGCCCATCCGTTGTTCATGGCATTCACGAGGTACTGTGAATCCGTCCAGATCGTAACGGAACATCTTGATTTCAAGGCCTCGAGACCTACAATAGCGGCCGTTAGTTCCATGCGGTTGTTGGTCGTCAGCGAGTACCCGCCTGACAGTTCTTTCTTCTCTTTCCCGTAGGCGAGGATGACGCCGAAACCGCCGGGTCCGGGATTGCCGAGGCATGCGCCGTCCGTGTAGATGATGATCTGTTTGGGTTGTTTGTCCATGTGCTCCTCACGTGGCGGACCGTGGCCCGCTTTTCCTTCCGGTAATCCGTTTGTTGACATGACCTGCGAATTAGCGGATTCAACTAAGGATGTCAATATGTTTCCGCTTCGGTGCTTTGAAAAATGGTTGACAGAATCCCCCAGTTCTGATCTATGTTCAGGCCCGGAAAGGCAAAGGCATGACCGCCGTCCGCCGCCGGTTGTGCCGGCAAATGAAACGTCAAAACGCCTTGCTGAGGCGATATTGTTTTGCGAGGAAAGGTATGAACAAGAAAAAGCAACTGGAACAAGCCACATTTGAAGGGGATACGGACAAGAGAATTATCGAAAAAATGCTGCGTGAAAGGACCCTGGCCGCGGATGATCTGAAGGGATATATCGACAGCATTCCGGATGCTTCCGATAATGCGGAGGAATTCGTTGTCGAGTTGGGAAAGCGGCCGTAGGGAATACCCGACATGCTCATCGATTCGCATGCCCATCTGGAGATGGGGGATTTCGAACATGACCGGGATGACGTCCTGGCGCGAGCCAGGCAGGCCGGAATCGGCATCATCATCACCGTCGGGACCAACCTGGAGGATTGCCATAAGGCCGTTTCGCTGTCCGAGAAATATCAGGAGGTATATGCCGCCATCGGCATCCACCCTCACGATGTCAAAGGGATTGACGGTAATACCTATCGGACGCTCAAGACACTGGCGCTTTGCGATAAAGTCGTGGCTTTAGGAGAAATCGGACTCGATTTTTACCGCAACCGTTCTCCGCGGCAGATACAGATCCGCCGTTTTGGAGAGCAGCTTGAGATAGCCGGTGAGTTGCAGCTTCCCGTCATCATTCATGATCGCGACGCCCATGAGGAAACCGTGCAGATTTTGAAGGCCGGAAAACGGGAGCGGGGCGGTGTCATCCACTGCTTCTCCGGCGATACGGTCATGGCCAAGCAGTGTCTCGATATGGGTTTTTATATTTCCATTCCCGGGCCGGTCACTTACCCCAAGGCGGCGAGGATAACGGAGGTTGTGCGATATGTTCCCATGGAGCGAATTCTGGTGGAGACCGATTGCCCCTTCCTGACGCCTCAGCCTCACAGGGGCAGCCGCAACGAGCCGGCCTATGTCGTCCATACGGCCCGTAAAATATCGGAAATAAAGAAAATATCCACGGAAGACGTGGAACGGATAACGTCCGAAAACGCCAAAACCCTCTTCGGGATTCGCGATTCGATAAATACAAATTATCATTGATTTCCTTCGAGGCATAAGATAACAATCATTCATACAGGGGTGCCGATCCGGCTGAGAAGATACCCTTTGAACCTGATCCGGATAATGCCGGCGCAGGGAGTGGCAGCCAGAATAAAACTTTAATGGGCCATAACCGGATCGGGGAAATGGCCTTTTTTTTTGAGCGTTGTCCTTTGAAAAAGAGAATTTTTATCATTTCCGGCGGAGAAATCCGGGACCCTTTATTTCTGAAAGACCGCCTTGCCTTTGCAGAACGATCGGATCTGATCTGCGCCGATCGCGGCGCCCTTCATCTGTATCGCCTCGGCTTGGTGCCGGAAGCGATCATCGGCGATATGGATTCCCTTGGCCTTGAATTAATGCGCTTTTTTGAGGAAGAAGGTTGCCGCTTCATCCGTTATCCCGAGCGGAAGGATGAGACCGACACGGAACTGGCCCTCGCGTATGCCTTCCTGCAGGAACCGGAATCGATCCACATCTTCGGCGCGACCGGAGGGCGGCTTGACCATACCCTGGCCAATATCTCCCTGCTTGTCTCCGGCGCCGAAAAAGGGATCCCCGTCGCTCTGGTCAACGAATGGGGCGACATTTTTCTGGTACACAAGAATTACAGGCTCGAAGGTGAAGTAGGGCAGACGGTATCCTTCTTTCCCCTCACGTTGTCTGTCGAAGGCATCACGCTGGAGGGCTTCGAATACCCTATGGAGGGAGGGGTGATGAAACTGGGGCATCCCGTGGGAATCAGCAATCGCCTTAAGGCGGCCCAGGGTCTGATCGCCGTCAAGTCGGGCTATCTCCTGGGCATTCGGTACTATAAACCGGGCATATTCCCGGCAGCGGAGCAGGAATTATGAAACCGAAGAGGATATTAAGTATTGCCGGCTCCGACTCCGGGGGCGGCGCCGGTATCCAGGCCGATCTGAAAACGATCACGGTCCTGGGAGGTTTCGGGATGACTGTCGTAACGGCGCTGACGGCCCAGAATACTCTGGGGGTCACGGATGTTCACGAAGTTCCTCCTGAGTTTGTGAAAAGCCAGTTCGATGCCGTCGCCTCCGATATCGGCGTGGATGCGGCCAAGACGGGCATGATGGCCAATTCAACAATTATCAAGGCAGTGGCCGATAAAATCCGCCAGTATAAGATCGATATACTGGTAGTCGATCCTGTCATGGTGGCAAAAGGGGGGCGGTCGCTGATCCGGGACGAAGCCAAGGCGACCCTTATACGGGAATTGCTTCCCCTTGCTTTTTTGATTACGCCGAATATACCCGAAGCGGAAGAAATCACGGGCGTGGAAATCAAGACGGTTGAGGATATGAGAAAAGCCGCCGCAGCGATTCATCAAATAGGAGCACGTGCGGTCCTGATCAAAGGGGGACACTTGGCCGGGGAAGCAACGGACGTCCTCTATGACGGGACGGCCTGGCACGAATTCACCTCCCGTCGGATCGACACCAAAGACACGCACGGGACGGGTTGTACCTATTCCGCCGCGATCGCGACCTTCCTCGCGAGTGGACTAACGCTCGCCGTGGCAGTGAGAGAAGCCAAAGCGTATATCACCGAGGCAGTGATGCATGCGCTTCGCATAGGCGCCGGTCATGGTCCTACGAACCACCTGGCACCGTTATTAAACCGTGTTCAAAGAAAGGATGTGTGACATATGACGCAACTTGAATCCGCGCGTCAGGGGATCATTACCGAGGAAATGAAGCAATGCGCCGCGAAAGAGAACGTGTCGCCGGCCGTGATCCGCGATGGCGTTGCCGAAGGCACCATCGTGGTCGTCAGGAACAATGTCCATAAGAGTATCGAACCGATGGCCGTAGGTAAGGGGCTGAAGACGAAGATCAACGCCAATGTCGGGACGTCCAAAGACAGGATCGACCTGGCGCTGGAGTTGGAAAAAGTGACCGTGTCCGTCCTGGCGGGTGCCGACACCATCATGGATCTTTCCACCGGGGGCGATCTGAAGGCGATCCGCAAGGCGATCATGGCGCACTCGACCGTCGCTGTGGGGACAGTGCCCATATACCAGGCGGCGGCGAAGATGCTCGAAGAAAAAAAGGCCATCATCGCCATGTCGGCCGACGACATTTTTGGCGCCATCGAGGAAAACGGCGAGGACGGCGTCGATTTCATCACGGTGCATTGCGGCGTAACGCGAAGCAGTGTTGCCCATATCGAACAGGAAGGACGCCTGCTGGGGATTGTCAGCCGGGGCGGTTCCATCACGGCAAACTGGATGGCGTGCAACGATGCGGAAAATCCACTCTATGAACAATATGACCGGCTGCTCGCTATCGCCCATCGTTATGATATGGTGCTGTCGTTGGGTGACGGTCTGCGTCCCGGTTGTCTGGCGGATGCGACCGACCGGGGGCAGGTCCAGGAACTGGTCATCCTGGGCGAACTGGCCAGAAGGGCGAGAGAGAAGGGCGTCCAGGTCATGATCGAAGGTCCGGGCCATGTCCCCATCAAGGACATTAAAGCCAACATACTTCTCCAGAAACGCCTGTGCAACGGTGCGCCCTTCTATGTTTTGGGGCCTCTGCCCACCGATATCGCCCCCGGCTACGATCACCTGACATCGGCCATCGGAGGGGCCATAGCCGGAGCTGTGGGCGCCGATTTCTTATGCTACGTCACGCCGTCGGAACATCTTCGGCTTCCTGATATCGACGATGTCCGGGAAGGGGTTATTGCGGCCAAAATCGCCGCCCATATCGCCGACATTGCCAAAGGGTTGCCCGGTGCCTTCGAGAAGGATGTCAAGATGGCGAAATACCGTAAAGAATTCAACTGGCAGGGGCAGATCGACGTCTCGATCGATCCCGTCAAGACAAAAGCCTTTCTTGAAACCAGTGCGAGTGCCCATGAAGAGGGTTGTACCATGTGCGGAGAGCTCTGCGCCATCAAATTGGGAAAGAAATAGAGGACGGACATAACCGCTGCACATGCCGGTCGAGAGACATGGTCGATGGATGTATTCTCCATGGCGGCTGTCATCTCTCTGTTTATCCCAGGGAGGCTCGCTTGTCCGTCTTTTCTCCGTTCCCAATTCATCTTTGAAGATATATAAAGACGATGCCTGGCGGAAAGTACACATGATACCTCTTTTTAGGTCAAAATCCCGGATAAGAGAGGAAAGGACAAGGTCCGGGTTATCGCGACAGATCGAAGCCGGGCTTGTGCTTTGAAAAAGTGTTTGATTAGGCTATAAAAATAAAGTATGTATCATTCCTTTAATGGGAATTATTCACTATTCTTAGGGTGTATACACTATTCAAGGAGGGGAACTTTGTTATTCGACTTTATTCTCGGAAAATTTTCGAATGATCTGGCAATAGATCTTGGTACGGCCAATACGTTGGTTTACGTCAAAGGGTCCGGTATCGTTCTCAGCGAACCGTCCGTTGTTGCCGTCCATAAGGATTCCAGGGGCGTGAAGAAGGTCTTGGCCGTGGGCACAGAAGCAAAAAAAATGCTGGGGAGGACTCCCGGCAATATCGTGGCCATCAGGCCTTTACGAGACGGCGTCATCGCCGATTTCGACGTCACGGAAGTGATGCTGAGACACTTTATTTTAAGCGTTCATAAACGCAGGGCGCTCGTCAGACCGAGGATCATCGTCTCCATCCCTTCCGGCATCACGCAGGTCGAAAGAAGGGCCGTCAGGGAAACCGTCGAGTCGGCGGGAGCCCGGGAAGTCTATCTCATTGAAGAACCCATGGCGGCGGCCATTGGTGCCGGTCTTCCCGTCATGGACCCCGTAAGTTCGATGGTTGTTGATATCGGCGGCGGAACGACGGAAGTGGCCGTGATATCGCTGGCCGGCATAGTGTATTCGAAATCGGTCAGAGTGGCCGGCGACAGGATGGACGAGGAGATCGTTCAATACCTAAAGCGGAAATACAGCCTCCTTATCGGCGAGCGTTCAGGGGAGATGATCAAGACGACGATCGGATCGGCCTATCCGGACAACGAACTCCGTAAGGTGGATGTCAAAGGCAGGGACCTCATTTCGGGCATACCGCGAATCATAGAGATCACATCCGAAGAGGTTCGGGAAGCCATTATGGAGCCCATCAGCATCATCGTGGATGCCGTGAAGGATGCCCTGGAAAACTCACCCCCGGAACTCGCGGGAGACATTGTCGATCGGGGCATCACGCTGACCGGAGGCGGAGCATTGTTGAGAAATCTCGATATCCTCCTGCGTGAGGAAACCCAGTTGCCGGTGACGATTGCCGATGATCCTCTCTCGACGGTCGTGCGGGGTGCCGGTGCCGCTCTCGACCAGATGGATGTCCTCAGGGAAGTTGCCGTTCAGCCTTGATTGTATGGTTTCGTCAAATCCGGATGATCGTTAACCCATAGACCGTTTCAGGGGCGCTCCCTGAAGGGTTGTTTCCCAGAGACATCCTTGCAGGAAAGAGATGCTATTCCCAAAGAAAAATCAGCCGATCGTCGTGGTATCCATCTTCATCGTCCTTTCTCTGATAATCCTCACGTTCAGTGTTAAAAGGCCGTTTGAAAACAGTTTCATAAGAAAACTCGTTCTTGAAACGGCTTATCCTTTGGAGGATGGAATTACAGGCGGTCTGTTCACTTTACGCGATGCCTGGAAACGGTATATCTTCCTGATAGGGCTGGGAGAGGAAAACACCCGCCTTAAGAAAGAAAACAGACTCCTGCAGGAAAGGCTGATTCAGTACCAGGAAGGATATCTTGAGGCCCAGCGTCTGCAAAAACTGCTTGCCTTGAAGGAGAATGTCGACCGTAACGGCATTGCCGCCAGGGTGATCGACCAGAATCAGGCGTCGCTGTTCAAAACGATCCTGATCAACCGGGGATCGGCCAATGGAATCAAGGTGGGTTTGCCCGTCATATCCGATCGGGGCGTCGTCGGCCGCATCATTGAGACGTCGTGGCATACGGCCAGAGTCCTGCTTCTGATCGACGAGAAGAGCAATATCGATGCCGCCCTCCAGGCCAGCAGAGCGCAAGGAATTCTCCAAGGGTCCGGTGTTTCCGGATGCCATCTCAAGTATGTCAGCACGCTTGAAGATATCAAGGCCGGTGACGTTGTCATCTCATCAGGAATCGCCGGCGTCTTCCCCAAAGGGTTGCTTCTGGGGACCGTGAATCGCGTAGACAAAAAGGAAGGCGGTCTGTTTCAGAAGATCATTGTCACGCCCGCCGTCGATTTTTCGTCGCTGGAAGAGGTTCTCGTCCTCGGAAAAGCAAAGGAACCATGATGGTTAACGAAGAAGAAAGCAATACTCCGGGGAGCCATTCCACTTTGTTCAGAAAGAATGCTTCTCCATTCTCTCTGCGGCATTCAAATGGTCCTTTTTCGGACGGGATTTTGTGTGTTCAGCCGTCTATGGCAGCTTACCGGTCTTCCAATGGGGTCGGCTTGTGATTTATTATTTCACCTTGCCTGTATTGGCTTTACTGCTGGTTATATTTCAGACATCCATTCTGGAAGCGTTGCTGTTCAATACAATTAGCCTCGAAATAACTTTTCTGTGTGTGATCTATGCCGGTCTTTACATGGATACATGGAAAGGCTGCCTCATGAGTTTTGTACTCGGATTTATGCTGGATTCACTGACTGCTTCCGTCACCGGGATTTACACGATGATCTATGTCGTTATGTTTTTCGTTACCATGCAGGTTGCTCCGCGGGTTTACAAAACCAAGATCACTTTCATCATGGCTTTTACGATGGTATGTACCGTCGTCAAGATGCTGGCCCTGGTGCTTATCTATCAATTGATTTTTGATGCCAATGTCCTTGTCGCCGGACTGTCGATCTATCTTCCCCAGGCGGTTATTCTGAGCCTGATAAGCCCGGCTTTTTTTACGCTGTGTCATCGGTTTGAGGAATGGTTCCATGGCGGAGTCCGTCGGTCGGCTTAATGGTCATGAACCCGGTGAATACCGGTCGAGATTCAGGATCCTCATCGTCTTTGTTACCGTCATGTTAATGGTTCTGGTGGTCCGGATGTGGTACCTCCAGGTCATCAAAGGGGATGAGATGGGCCATCGCTCGGAGAGCAACAGCGTCCGGTTGAGAACCATCAGGGCAATCAGGGGCGTTATTATGGATACGAACCGCAATGTTCTCGTCGATAACCAGCCGTCCTTCGATATCCTCTTCGTACCCAACCAGGCGAAAAACGTTCAGGACGTGGCGAAGCGATTGGAAAGCATCTATGCCGAGCGATCCCTGCCTTTTTCTCCGGAGATTCTGTTGACCAAAAGGCAACGATCCATAGAGCCGATAAAAATCGAAAAAAATGTCAGCCGGGAGAAGTTGGCGCTGATAGAATCGCATGCCCTGGAACTGCCGGGTGTCGTTTCCGACATCGTTCCCGTGAGACAGTACCTCGGCGGAGAAAAAATGTCCCATGTCATCGGCTATATGGGCGAAGTGAGCCCGGAGGAATTGGAAAGGGACAACAATAGTCAGTATACCGGCGGTGATATGGTGGGTAAATACGGCATCGAAAAATATCTCGATGCGTATCTTCGCGGAAAGAACGGTGCGGAGCAGGTAGAGGTCAATGTCGTCGGGAAGGAAATCAGGGTTATCGGAAAAATCGTTCCGGTATCGGGGAATAATGTGGTTCTTACGATCGATGCCTTCCTTCAGGAGACGGCCTGGAATGCGCTGGAAGGCAAGCCGGGAGCCGTGGTTGTCCTGGATGTGCGCGACGGTTCCATTCTCGCTTTGGTCAGCTCACCGTCCTTCGATCCGAATCTCTTTCGCGGCGGCATCTCGCCCAAGGATTGGAAGAAGTTGTCCACCGATCCATATCATCCCCTTGAAAACAGGGCTATATCTGGACAGTATCCTCCCGGTTCAACCTATAAACTCGTCGTTGCCGCTGCGGCCCTCGAAGAAGGAATCGTGGAGCCGTCCACCTCCTTCAACTGCCCGGGTTATTTTGAATTGGGCAACCGGACCTACCGCTGCTGGAGCAAGAAGGGCCACGGCAGGATCAGCCTTCACCGAGCCCTTGTCGAGTCCTGCGACGTTTATTTCTATAATGTCGGGAAACTCCTCGGGGTGGACACGATTGCCGAATACGCCCGCGCATTTGGATTCGGAGCCCCGACCGGCGTGGACCTTCCCCGGGAAAAGAGCGGCCTGATCCCTACCAAGAAATGGAAACTGGGCCGGTTCAAGATTCCCTGGCAGTTGGGTGAAACCATCTCCATCTCCATCGGTCAGGGCTTCAATACGGTAACGCCGCTGCAGTTGGCGAACGCATATGCTACCCTGGCCAATGGAGGGACCGTCTGGCGACCCAGGATTGTCAAGCAGATTGAATCGGTCGACGGTCAGATCGTCAAAACATTTCCCCCCGAAAAGCTGTCGATGTTAAAGATCAGTCCGGAAAATATGGATATCCTGAAGCGGGCGCTCTGGGGGGTCGTCAATGAGAGCGGGGGTACGGGTTCGGCCTTGAGAAGGAAAGAAGCCGATGTCAGCGGTAAGACCGGTACGGCTCAGGTCATCGGGTTGCCCGAAGATGAGAAATCGCGAAAAAACAAGGCCATCGGCGCAAGATTCCGCGATCACGCCCTTTTTGTCTGCTACGCGCCGTACAAAAATCCGGAGATCGCCATCGCCGTTATCGCCGAGAATGCGGGCCACGGCGGATCGGCGGCAGGGCCCGTGGCAAGAAAAATTGTCGATGCCTATTTTCAGAAAAAACAGAATCCGCAGATGAAGCAGCCGATTGTCAAAAATGCAGGTGAACATGCTGCCGGCGGGCAGTAGACGGGTATCGGAGGTTTGATGAAAATAGACCGCCGCCTTTTCTTAAATTTCGACTGGACCCTCCTGGCGATCGTCATATCGATCAGCGTCATAGGGCTCCTGAACATCTACAGTACCGGCTTCAGTTTCGGGGATATGAGGCAGACGCCCCTCTATATCAAGCAGGCGCAATGGATAGCGCTGGGCCTGGTCTTCATGATTGTCGCGTTCAGTATAGATTACCGATCCATTTCCCGTTATGCGTATTTGATATACGGAGGTTCCTTGATCCTGCTCATTGCGGTCTTTTTGATCGGCAATGAAGCCCGCGGGTCGCAGCGCTGGATTTCTCTTCCCGGATTTTCCCTCCAGCCTTCGGAATTGATGAAACTGACACTTATTCTCGCTCTGGCCCGGTATTTTGACGATTACAAGGCCAGCGAGTCTTACCGGCTGAGAGACCTTGCCATCCCTATGGCTATCACGGCCGTGCCGTTTTTATTGATTATGAAGCAGCCTGACCTGGGAACGGCTCTCGTTTTGCTGATTATCTTCGTGTCCCTGAGTTTCTTCATCGGCATCAAATGGAAATCGCTGTTCATCGGTTCATCCGTATGTCTTTTGCTGGCCCCATTGACGTGGTTCTTTCTCAAGGATTATCAGAAGGAGCGGATTCTGACGTTCCTGTCGCCGGAGAGGGACCCTCTCGGTTCGGGCTACCATATTATTCAATCCATGATCGCTATCGGTTCGGGTGGAATATTCGGTAAAGGTTTCTTAAAAGGGACCCAGACACAGCTGAAATTTCTGCCGGAGCAGCAGACCGATTTCATCTTTTCCGTCTATGCGGAGGAGTGGGGGTTTCTGGGAGGAATGGTCCTGGTCTTTCTCTTTCTGTCCCTCGTACTCTGGGGATTAAAGATAGCGCTACATTCCCGGGATTATCTGGGCACCTTGATCGCTTACAGCATCACCATATTCATTTTCTGGGAATTGTTCATCAATATGGGAATGGTTCTGGGCATACTCCCTGTTGTCGGCATTCCTCTTCCTTTCCTGAGTTATGGAGGATCTTCCATGATTGTCATGATGACGAGTATAGGATTGTTGATGAATGTCAGTATGAGGAGGTTTATCCTTCAGCCCAAGGCATAAGCGAAAGCGGTTCTAAAACCGAAGCGAGTCTCAATGCCCGGCACTTTTCGGCGATGATGAAAAGCCGTCTTCGAACCAGTCATTCAAAGGAGGCTATCGGCTATGTTCGGCAGTAAGAAAAGGAATAACGAAATTGAAGCCTTTTTAGGAAGAGGATCATCATTCAAAGGCAATTTGAATTTTGAGGGGTCCATCCGGATTGATGGTGATTTCGACGGGGAAATCGTTGGCACGGGCACACTCGTGATTGGTGAAGGCGCCCAGATCAAGGCGGATATCGACGTCGGCAGTCTGTACATCAGCGGCGACGTGATCGGGACAATCGATGTTAAGGACAAAATTAAAATATTTGCAACCGGCAGGCTCTTCGGCAACATTAAAACCTCGTCGATTGCCATTGAAGAAGGAGGCATTTTCGAGGGTTATTCACGCATGGTGAGCGATGCCGCCGGGACGCATATCGCTGCGGAAAGCAGAACTGGCAGTCTTTCCGATCATCTGAAGAAATAATGGGTAATGGGATTGAAAAATAGCACCCAAAAACTGCTTGACAACGAGCGAGAGTTATGATTAGTAAACCGCGCCTTTGCAGATGGAGACTAGCGAAACGCCTAGTATTCGCTCAGTTATGGGGATATTTTCCCCTGGTCGTCTGAGGTGAAAAAAAGTGTTGAGGTTGGAAGCTGCTACATGGAACTTGCCGGGTGGATAAAGAATCTTCACTCGGTTTTTTTTTATCATCGAGACGAGGTAATGGGCCGTGGTCAGCATCGATTATACCGTAATACTCCAGATCATCAATTTCCTTCTTTTAATCTTTATCCTCAATTTGTTGCTTTACAAACCCATCTTGGGAATCATCGAAAAAAGACAAAAGCAGTTTGACGATTCTCAGGAAGAGATCAAACGCCTTAACGAGGACGCCGAAAAGAAGATGCTCGAATACGAGGAGAAGTCCCGGCAGGCAAAGCTCGCAGCGATGGAGCTCAAGACCCAGGCCATGACTGAAGGGTCGGAAAAGGCGAAGGGCATCATTGATGCCGTCAGGGGTGAAATTCCCAAGATCATTGAAAGCTTTAATGAGAAGCTGACGAAAGAAGTTGAGGAAGCCAGGAAGATCTTAACCGGCCAATCCCAGAAAATATCCAAAGAGATTGCAGAAAAGGTACTGGGAAGGAGTGTCTAATGCGTGCGAAGGTTCATAAAACGGATTTGCTGAAACAATTACTGCTCCGCGTTGTTTATCCTCTTTCGCTTGTGACATTTATGGCAGTATGCGCATACGCCGAAGGCGGAGGCGGTCACGAAGAGGCGACCAACTGGAAGGATTTCGCCTGGCGCACGCTCAACTTTGTCATTTTAATGGGCTTCCTTTATTGGATGCTTGCCCCTAAGCTTAAGTCATTCTTTGTCGAGAGAAGAAAGAATATCAAGACCTCTCTGGAAGCTGCCGCAGCAGCGAAGGCGGATGCCGAAAACAAATATAAGGAGTATGCCGCCAAGCTCGAAAAGGCCACGGATGAAATCGCCGATATCGCCGAATCCATCAAGGCCCAGGGATTGATCGAGAAAGAAAGGATCATCGAAGATGCCAAGAAGGCGGCCGCGAAGATCAAAGAAGATGCCCAGGCCAGAATGGAACAGGAGTTCAAGAAAGCAAGCAGCCAGTTGAGGCTCGAAGCTGCGAAACTATCGGTACAGATGGCCGAAGATATTTTAAAGAGAAGCATAACGACCGCTGACCATGATGCCATGGTTCGGGAATACTTAGATAAGGTGGTGACCAAACATTGATCGGCAGCGATATTGCAAAGCGGTATGCGAGGGCTTTTTTCGAGATAGCCGCAGAAGAAGGGCTATACGAAAAGTATTATGACGAGCTGAATAAATTTTCAGGCATCATCAAAGAAAGCGCGGACCTGAAGGAATTTCTTGCGAATCCTGTCTTTGACCAGGCCGATAAGAAATCCGTTGTCGCCTCGCTGCTGCAGAAAATTCAGCTGTCTCCCATCACGACAAACTTTCTCAATCTCCTCGTTGACAAGGGAAGGATCGGGATCCTGCCCGATATTGAGGACTGTTACCGTATTTACATGGACGATACACTGAAGAGGGTCAGGGTGAGTGTCAGCACTGCGTTTCCGCTGTCGTCCGAATTGAAAGGCATGCTTCAGAAAAAGCTGGAGGAACTGACCGGAAAACAGGTGGACATGAGCATCGCGGAAGATGTATCTCTTCTGGGAGGAATCGTCGTTCGGGTTGGCGATACCCTTTATGACGGAAGCATCAGGGCTCAACTCAACAATATAAACAATCTCTTAGGGGAGGAGATATAAAGCATGGACGCAATCAGGGCAGAAGAAATCAGTCAAATTATATCCAAGCAGATCAAAGACTATGAAAAGAAGCTCGACGTGAGCGAGACCGGTACGGTCCTGTCCGTCGGCGATGGTATTGCCAGGGTATATGGCGTTGAAAATGCGATGGCCATGGAGCTTCTCGAGTTCCCCGGCGGAATCCTCGGCATGGTTCTTAACCTGGAAACGGACAACGTCGGTGTTGCCGTTCTCGGCGAAGTCACCCACATTAAGGAAGGCGATATCGTCAAACGTACGGGAAAAATCGCCCAGGTGCCGGTCGGTGAAGCCGTTCTCGGGCGTGTCATTGATGCCACCGGAAAGCCGATTGACGGCAAAGGGCCGATCGAAACGAACGAGTTCCGCAGAATCGAGATGGTCGCCCCCGGCGTTATTCAAAGACAGCCGGTCAATCAGCCCATGTATACGGGTTTGAAGGCCGTTGATGCCATGACGCCGATCGGCCGCGGGCAGCGCGAACTGGTCATCGGCGACCGGCAAATCGGGAAAACGGCCATCTGTATAGACTCCATCCTCAGGCAAAAAGATACGGGTGTCAAATGTATCTATGTCGCCATCGGCCAGAAGAAATCGACCGTCGCCCAGGTGGTGGAAAATTTGAGAAAATACGACGCCATGTCCTATACCTGCGTCGTTTCCGCCTGCGCCAGCGACCCGGCGACCCTGCAGTACATCGCCGCATACGCAGGATGCAGCATCGGCGAATACTTCCGGGACAAGAGCGAAGACGCCTTGATTATCTACGATGATCTTTCCAAACAGGCCGTTGCCTACCGGCAGATCTCCCTGCTTCTGAGACGTCCTCCCGGGCGCGAGGCCTATCCTGGAGACATTTTCTACAACCATTCGCGTCTGCTGGAGCGCGCGGCCCGCGTCAGCAAGGAACTCGGCAGCGGGTCCCTTACGGCTCTGCCGATCATTGAAACGCAGGCCGGCGACGTGTCCGCCTACATTCCAACGAACGTTATTTCGATTACCGACGGTCAGGTTTACCTTGAACCGAGCCTCTTCTATTCGGGTATCCGTCCGGCCATCAACGTCGGTCTGTCGGTTTCCCGCGTCGGCGGCGCCGCCCAGGTCAAGGCCATGAAACAGGTGGCCGGAACATTGAAACTGGACCTTGCTCAATACCGCGAACTGGCGGCATTCGCCCAGTTCGGCAGCGACCTGGACAAGGCGACCCAGGCCCAGCTGGACCGAGGCGTCAGACTCGTCGAAATCCTGAAGCAACCACAGTTCCAGCCCATGTCCCTGGGAGAGCAGGTTGCGATTCTGTTTGCCGGCACAAAGGGGTTCCTGGATAAATACGAAGTCGAAAAATTGAAGGAATATGAACCTCAGCTGATCAGTTTTGTGAAAAGCAAGTATCCCGACATCCTGAAGGAGATCGATGATAAGAAGATCATCAGTCCGGAACTGGAAAAGAAGATGCGGGATGTCATGACTGAATTCGATTCCGTATTCGTCGCGGCTTGATCTTGCAAGGTATTCTAATTGAGGTTTCAAATAAGATTAAAGGGAGTGTATTTTAATGGCCGCGTTAAAGGACATTAAAGTCAAGATTGCAGCGGTTCGTAAGACGAAGCAGATCACCAAGGCCATGAATATGGTGGCCGCTGCCAAGTTTAAAGCTGCCCAGCAGAGGATGGAGAACTTCAGGCCTTATGCCATTAAGTTTATGGACGTCATGAGCAGCCTGGCCCTGCGCGTATCGACGGATTCGCACCCGCTCCTGGCGGTCAGAGACCCGAAGAAGATCAGGGTTATCTGCATGACTTCCGACCGCGGGCTCTGCGGCGGTTTCAATACGAACCTGATCAAAGCGTCGGAGCGGTTCATCTCGACGAAGAAAGCCGAAGGAAAGGATGTCGTTCTCGTCCCGGTTGGCCGCAAGGGGCGCGACTTTTTCCGGAAGAAAATGCCGATCATGAACGAGCGGACCGACGCGCTGGCCAGATTCACGATATCTCTTGCCGCGCAGATCAGCGATGATCTCATTCCGCCGTTCGTCGCCGGGGAGTACGATGAGTTGTATCTTATCTACAACGAATTCCGGAATGTCTCGGTGCAAAAACCGTCCGTGGTCCGCTTGTTCCCCCTCCCCACCGTGGGGTCGGAGGAAGAAGTCTCGGCCGATGCGAGATTGGATTACATTTATGAACCTTCGGAGGAAGTCCTTCTGGACAAGCTCCTCAATATGTACGTCCATGTCCTGATCTTCCGGGCGCTTTTGGAGACGAATGCCGGGGAAAACGGTGCCCGTATGGCGGCGATGGACAATGCGACCAAGAACTGTGATGAGTTGATCTCGAGCTTGAGCTTGAAATTCAACAAGGCGAGACAAGCTGCGATTACGGCCGAATTGATGGATATCGTCGGCGGTACCGAGGCTCTGGCAAAGTCTTAGGCAGGACCGGGAAAGACTGCGAGGATAAAAACTACTCTATTTGGAGGAGATGGGTATGAATATTGGAAAGATTGTACAGGTCATCGGACCGGTAATCGACGTGGCGTTCGATGAGGGAAAGCTTCCCAGCATCATGAATGCGATCACGATTACGAATCCTGCCATTAATGACAATGAAGACAATCTGATCATCGAGGTTGCCCAACACCTGGGAGACAATGTCGTCCGGTGCATCGCCATGGACATTACGGACGGTCTCGTGAGAGGTATGAACGCCAAGGATACGGGCGCGCCGATTACGGTTCCCGTCGGTCCTGAATGTCTCGGCCGGATTTTGAATGTTGTCGGCAGGCCGGTGGACGGCCTTGGGCCAGTTGTTGCGAAGACCAACATGCCGATTCACAGAGAGGCGCCGACCTTCCTGGAACAAGATACGTCGGTCCACGTTCTCGAAACAGGCGTTAAGGTTATCGACCTCCTCGTGCCCTTCCCCCGCGGCGGTAAAATGGGCATGTTCGGCGGCGCAGGCGTCGGCAAGACCGTCGTCATGATGGAAATGATCCATAACATCGCCATGCATCACGGCGGTATCTCCGTGTTCGCCGGTGTCGGCGAGCGGACCCGTGAAGGCAACGACCTTTACCTGGAAATGAAAGAATCGGGCGTTATCAAACAGGCCGCCTTGATTTACGGACAGATGACGGAGCCCCCGGGAGCCCGCGCGAGAGTGGCCCTGACGGCCCTGGCGGCGGCGGAATACTTCAGGGATATCGAAGGACAGGACGTGCTCCTCTTCGTCGACAACATCTTCCGTTTTACCCAGGCCGGTTCCGAAGTTTCGGCCCTTCTCGGCCGCATGCCTTCGGCGGTCGGTTACCAGCCGACTCTGGCCACGGACTTGGGCGAACTCCAGGAACGCATCACCTCGACGACGAAGGGATCGATTACAGCCGTCCAGTGCGTTTACGTGCCTGCTGACGACTTGACGGACCCCGCCCCGGCGACGACGTTTGCCCATCTCGACGGTACCGTCGTTTTGTCCCGTCCGATCGCCGAGTTGGGAATCTATCCGGCGGTGGATCCCCTGGATTCGACGTCCCGTATTCTCGACCCGAACGTTCTCGGTATAGAACACTACCAAGTGGCCCGCGCCGTCCAGGTGACGCTGCAGAAATACAAGGACCTCCAGGATATTATCGCGATTCTGGGTATGGACGAACTTTCTGAGGAAGACAAACAGACGGTCAGCCGTGCGAGAAAGATTCAAAGATTCCTGTCCCAGCCGTTTTTCGTTGCGGCACAGTTTACGGGTACGGAAGGGAAGTTTGTTCCTGTCGCGGAAACGGTCCGGGGATTCAAGGAAATTCTTGACGGCAAGCACGACGAACTGCCCGAGCAGGCATTCTATATGGTCGGCGGTATCGAGGAAGCGGTCGAAAAAGCGAAGAAGCTGTCCGAGTAAGATAGGTCGGAGGTTCGAAGATAATGGCTGATGAATTGATGCTGGAGATAGTAACCCCTGAAAAGATGGCATTCAGCGGTAAGATCGAAGAAGTGACCATTCCGGGTTCGGAGGGAGAATTCGGGGTCCTCCGCGGACACGCCTCGCTCCTCTCATCTCTGGATGCAGGGGTGCTCAACTATACCCAGGATAATAAGAAGACCTTTTACGCGGTCAGTATGGGTTACGCGGAAGTGACGTCTTCCAAGGTGATCGTCCTGGTGGAGACGGCGGAACGGTCCGACATGATCGACAGGGAGAGGGCCCAAAAAGCGAAAGAAAGGGCCGAATCCAGTTTGTCGAAGATGACGAAGGAAGACATCGAGTTCGAAAAGGAAAAAGCAGCGCTGGCCCGGGCGATCGCCAGGTTGGCCGCGTTAGACAGACATTCCGCAAGTTAGAAATAAACCACACCGTTGTGGAAAGAAGAAAGCCGGAAGGATGAACTTCCGGCTTTTTTATTGCGTTTGAAAATGTTTACAAAGATAACCTGATTAAAGGGGATCGCTCATAAAAATATCGACGACTTCGAATTCACGGACGCCTCCCGGGGTTTTGACTCGCACCTCTTCTCCGATCTTCTTGCCGATAAGCGCCTTGCCGATAGGCGAGGTTACGGAGATCTGGTTCTTGTTGATATCGGATTCAAAGGGCCCGACGAGTTGATAGGTAATGCTCTCGCCTGTATTGATGTCTTCGATCGTGACAGAAGCGCCGAAAACGATCTTTTCCGTGGAGAGGTTCTCAATATCGATGATCTTTGACATAGAGAGGTTTTTCTCCAGTTCCTGTACCTTGCCGTGAATAAAGGCCTGTCTCTCCTTGGCCGCCGTGTACTCGGCGTTTTCCGACAGGTCGCCGTGTCCCCTGGCCGTTTCGATATCCCGTATGTTTTCCGGCATTTCAACCGTCTTCAGATGCTCCAGTTCTTTCTTCAGTTTATTGAAACCTGTTTTGGTTATAGGAATTTTGTCCATGATTTTCCCTCTCTTATGCTGCCTCTCCAAATCATATATGGATGTTGTCTTGATGGTTTAAGGTCTAATAGAGAATCTATTCGGTGTCAAGGCAGAATTCGTCGTTCCGGCCTAAGAGAGCGGGCGGAATAATCTTCCATATTGCCGAAAATGAACGCACCGCCATGGTTTACACCCGCTATTATGAAGGCGATAAAATGCTTGATTTATGGACATGGATGTTATAATACGCTATCCTTTAAAAAAAGAGGACTCCTTGTCCGGACCCCGTATCCGGACTTTAGAGCCGAGAGGAGGAAGATTTTGAGGAGATACGAGACGGTTTTTATAGCTGCGGCGGATTTGTCCGATGAGGACGTGAGCGCCCTCATTGATCGGGCGGTTTCGATCATAGACGGCCTGAAAGGGCTCGTCGTAAAGGTTGACCGATGGGGTAAGAAGCGACTGGCTTATGAAATCAAGAAACAGACCCGGGGATATTATGTTCTGTTCGATTATGCCGGTAGCAGCGCCATTGTCAAAGAATTGGAAAGAAATTTCAAGATCGACGACAAAGTCTTGAAGTACATGACGATTGTCACGTCACCCCATGCCGATCTTGAGGCGTTGCAGAAAGAAATCGCCGCGAAAGCGGAAAAGGCCGAAGAGGCACCAGCAACGGAGCCAGCAAAAACCCCTGAAACAGTAGAAGGGAAGGAATAATCCATGAGCGAGCCAACCAGAACGACAAACCGGCCGTCAAGACCCCAGAAGAAATTTTTCCACAGGAGAAAATTCTGCCGGTTCTGTACAGATTCCGAGATCAAAATTGACTACAAGGACCCTCAAATCCTTAAGGACTATACGACGGAACGCGGAAAGATCATGCCGAGGCGCATTACTGGAAATTGTTCCTCCCATCAGCGCGAAGTCACTGTGGCGATTAAACGGGCCAGGACGATAGCTCTGATGCCCTTCGCCGTCAGCGAGAATTAATTTCACGGGCCGTCCTGCTCTTGGTGCAGGGGCGTTGCAGGACCGACGGTTTTACGATAAACAGACACCAGAAAATGACCGTTGTTGCGGGCAGTTTGCAGCATATGGTTTCAGCATGGCGGTGTTTTGTCTTTTTAGCGGGGCTTATTCCCGATATCGTTAAATCGGTGTCCGGCGACCAACGGTTCGTAGCAATCAGCGGCGCGGCATACAAAAGCGATGGATACCGGTCTTGAATAAAGGGCACGTTGCTTTTTTCTTGAAGAATATCGTCACGGGTGCGGCTGTATCTGCCCTGTTTTTTCTAGCGGCTTCCTTTATCCCCTTTATCGGGTCCGTGATCATCGTATTTACACCTCTGCCGCTTCTCTATTATTTCTCGAAGTTGGGCCGCGGAGGTGGGGCCGTTGTATTCTCCCTGTCGGCGGTTCTTGTATTCATCACCCTTGTTTTCATGCATACGGAATGGCATCTGCTGGTCTTTTTCGCCATGGGATTTATAGGCGTTACCCTGTCGGAAATATTCCGCAGGCGAAGTTCGGTAGAGGCGGCCGTTATCTTCCCCGTGGTTGCGATTCTCGGTCTGTTTCTTCTTTTTCTGGGCTATCAGAGTCATGTCTCCGGGCAGATGCCGTGGTCGCTGGTTGAAAAGAATATAAGTGCCGTGATTCAGGAAAATATACAATACTACGAGAGCCAGGGGCTTTCTCAGGAAATGATCGCCATGATCAAGACTGATTTGCCCAAGATCACGGAGTTGTTTACGATGATTTTCCCGGCCCTGTTTCTCATCACGGTCGCTTTGACGGTCATCATGAATGTGATATCGGGAAAGGCCTTTCTTCAGTTAAGGCAGCTTCCCTATCCCGACTTTGGAGACCTTTCCGTTTGGAAGGCCCCTGAAAAGTTTGTCTGGGTACTCATTATCTCGGGGATGTGTCTTGTCGGGGCCATACTGATGCCGGCGCCGCCCTGGATTGAGACGACAGGCCTCAATGTTCTCATCATTTGCATGTTCGTTTATCTGCTGCAGGGCTTTGCCATTGTCGGCTATCTCTTCAAGGAAAGGCGGGTCCCTTGGTTCTTTAGATATGCGTTCTATCTGCTCGTATTTACGATACAGTATCTGATATTGATTATTGCCATGGTCGGGCTTTTCGATCTGTGGATTGATTTCAGGAAGCTTATTCGCAAGAAAGACAAAACCATTGATGTTTGATCAGCATAAGGAGGTGCGGAATGAAAGTGATATTGAAAGAAGACATTGAATCCTTGGGAAAGGCCGGGGACGCCGTCAAGGTAGCGGACGGATATGCTAGAAATTACCTGGTCCCCAAGGGATTGGCCGTTGAGGCCAGCGGCCGTAACGTAAAAGTCATTGAGCAAGAGAAGAAAATCGTTTTGCAGAAACTGGAAAAACAGAAGAAAACAGCCGAAGCCATGGCCGCCAAGGCCGCCGGCGTCGTCTGCACGATCAAACGGCGGATCGGAGAACAGGACAAGTTATTCGGTTCGGTTCATGCGAAAGACATAGAAGCCGTTCTCAAAGAGAATGGGATCGATGTGGACAAACGGTGGATTGTGCTTGAAGAACCGATCAAAGCGCTCGGCGAATTCCCCGTCAAGATTAAATTCCCCGGCGGTGTCGCAGCGGAAATCAAGGTTTCTGTCGTTGCTGAATCCTAGGTAACGTAATGAAAGATCCCGATACATCTTCGTTCAAGGTTCCGCCGCAGAATCTGGAAGCGGAGCAATCGATTCTGGGGGGAATACTGCTCGATAATCAAGCCTTGAACAATGTCTTGGAGATCCTGAATACCAATGACTTCTACAGCGACGTGCATCGCAAAATCTTTGCCGCGGTACTCGAATTGTCCGAAAGGAACGAGCCTTGCGACGTCGTTACGCTCAGCAATAATTTAAAAGACAAAAAACTGCTCGATCAGGTTGGAGGCAGGGTTTATCTTGCCTCCCTGGTGGATAATGTGCCCTCGGCGGCCAATATCGCCTATTATTCCAAGATCGTTAAGGAAAAAGCCATCCTGCGGGGCCTCATCGAGGCCGCCACCGGCATCCTGAACAACAGCTACAACATGAGTGCCGATATCGACACCGTGCTCGATGAAGCGGAACACGCCATTTTCGAAATATCGGAGAACAAGGTCAGACCCTCCTTTTATCCCTTCAAAACCCTTATCAAGGAGGGGATCAAGACCATTGAAAAACTTTACGAGAAAAAGGAACTGGTCACCGGTGTTCCTACGGGATTCGAAAAAATCGACGATAAGACTTCCGGTCTGCAGAAATCCGATCTCATTATCATCGCCGGGCGTCCCAGTATGGGGAAGACGGCCTTTGCGCTCGATATCGCAAAAAATGCGGCCCTGGACAGCAGGACACCCGTAGCCATCTTTTCCCTGGAAATGTCCAAGGAGCAGTTGGCCATCCGTATGCTGGCTTCGGAGGCCAAAGTGGATTCCCAGCGCATCAGAAAGGGTTTCCTGGGAGAGACGGATTGGCCGAAGCTGATTTCCGCGGCGAGCAAGCTTTCGGAATCGCTTATTTTTATAGACGATACGCCGGCCATCACGGTTCTGGAAATGAAGGCCAAGGCGAGGCGACTCAAGGCGGATCAGGGATTGGGGCTTGTGATCGTCGATTATCTCCAGCTCATGCGCAGCGGCGGCTTCAAGGATTCGCGGGAGCAGGAAATATCGGAAATAAGCCGGTCGCTGAAGGCCCTGGCCAAGGAACTGAACGTCCCCGTCATCGCCCTCTCCCAGTTGAACAGAAAGGTCGAAGACCGGACGAACAAGCGGCCCCAGATGGCCGACCTCAGGGAGTCGGGCGCCATCGAGCAGGATGCGGACGTCATCGCCTTCATCTATCGGGATGAGGTTTATAACCGATCGGAGGATAATCCCGAAAAAGGTATCGCCGAAATCATCATCGGCAAACAGCGTAACGGGCCGACAGGCACTATCAAGCTGGCCTTTCTTGAAAAGTATACGGCGTTCGAAAACCTTGCCCGGGGGGATGTTGCCGACTAGCCCTCCAGCAACTCCGGCTCCTTGCCCAGATAGGGAAGGGCCAAGGCCAGCTTCTTCAACGCCTGCTTCTCGATCTGCCGGGCTCTTTCCCGCGTGATACGGTAACGGTTGCCGATCTCCTGAAGCGTTTCGGGATCGTCGGCCATGATACGGTTTTTGATGATATAGCTTTCCTTCTCGCTTAGATTCGCCAATGCGCCGGCAATATTGTCTTTAATCAGATCCATTTCCTCTTTTTTGATCAAGGCCGTTTCCTGGTCCTCTCCGTCGAAGGTAAGATAGTCCATATGGGTTGTGTCGCCGTCTTCGTTGATGGCGGCATCCAGCGAGACGTCGCGGTTCGTCAAGCGGAGATCCATTTCTTCAATCTCGACTTTCTTGACGCCAAGAGATTCGGCGATTTCTCCGAATTCGGGATTTTTCTGGGACAGGGCTTCCAACTTCTTTTTGGCTTGATTGAGTTTGAAAAAAAGCTTTCTCTGGGTCTGGGTCGTGCCGATCTTGACGAGACTCCAACTCTTGATGATGTAGTTCTGAATATAGGCCCTGATCCACCACACGGCATACGAGATCAGGCGGTACCCCTTATAGGGATCGAATTTCTTGACCGCATGCATGAGGCCGATGTTACCTTCCTGGATTAAATCGGCCAGCTTCATTCCGTAATTGCGATATTCGTGCGCAATCCGCACTACAAACCGCAGGTTGGAGACAACAAGCTTTTCCGCTGCCTCCATGTCATTGTATTTTTTAAATTTAACGGCAAGGCTGAATTCCTGCTCTGCGGTCAGTACGTCGAATCGGTTAATTTCAGCGATATAAACATCTAATGTCCCTGTAACTGCTGGTGCGTCCAAATTATATTCTCCTTAATCGTTGCAATATACTTCCTAAAATTTTAGTGGTTGCAGGATCGTAAGTCAAGGCATTTTACCGGTGATGACGCCGGAGGATTCCATGAGATGAAGGCCGGAAACCGTCTCCGGACCGGTCTTTTCGCCACATGATGGGGGTGGACGGGATGCCTTATCGAGGAGGGGGCGCAGGCGCTTCCCGTGCGAAGGATGGATGCCTCCACGCAAATGCCGAATATTGTTTGACGAAACGATTTCGCTATGTTATGGGCATCGTATGAAAAGAATCGGTACTTTCGGACTGAATCGCTTCCATATGAAGCTCGCACTGCTAGTGGCTTTTTTTGTCATCGTATCCATATCCGGCCCGGTTTTGTCGGTCGGTGTCGGCGCTGAGCTTTCCCCCGGCGGCGCTAAGGCAGACAAAACGCCTTCTGCCGCAGAATCCACCCAGGTCGAAAATTCCGTCGTAAAGATTTTTGCGACGAAGCGTAATCCCGATCTATACAAACCATGGTCCAAACAAGCACCGCAGGAAGTCACGGGCAGCGGCGTCATCATCGAAGGTAAGCGCATCTTGACGAATGCCCATGTCGTTCTTTATGCGAGCCAGGTACAGGTTCAGGCCAACCAGGCCAGCGACAAAATATCGGCCAGGGTCGAGGCCATTGCTCCGGATATAGACCTTGCCATCCTTAAACTTGAGGATGAAACGTTGTTCGGCAAGTACCCGCCGCTGGCCCGTGCAAACACTTTGCCGGAGATAAGGGATACCGTCATAGCTTACGGATTTCCCATCGGCGGCACCAGTCTGTCGATCACGAAGGGTATCGTCTCCCGCATCGAATTTGCGAGTTATAACTATACAGGTTCCGGTCTGAGGATTCAGATCGATGCCGCTATCAATCCGGGCAACAGCGGCGGTCCGGCTGTGGTGGGCGGCAAGATGATCGGTCTCGCCTTCAGTCGGCTTGGCGGCGGTGCGCAGAATATAGGCTACATTATCCCCTGTGAGGAGATAGAATTGTTTCTCCGGGATATAGCCGATAATAAAGGAAATTATGAAGGCAAACCGGCCATGTTCGACGAACTCCAGACCCTCGAAAATCCGACCCTGAGGAAATTTCTCAAGGTGGACAAGACGGTCGAAGGTATCGTCGTCCACGAGCCTTATCGAACCGATAAGAACTACCCTTTGAGGAAATGGGATATCATTACCGGAATTGACAAAACCCCGATCGACAATCAGGGCATGATTAAGTTAAATGACAACATTCGCGTCCGGTTTCATTATCTGATCCAGAAAGTAGCAAAAAACGGCATGGTTCCGCTGACTGTGGTCAGGGCAGGCAAAACCATGATGGTCCAGGTGCCGGTTTCTTCTTCTCGCCCGATGCTGATAAAGCCCCTGGTCGGCAGTTATCCGTCCTATTTTATTTACGGGCCGCTTGTCTTTTCGACCGCCACGGTGCAGTTTCTTACCGCAGGCATTCTGCCGAGCAGGATCGCCGTTGCAAGTCCCCTCGTCACAAGGATGAGTGATGCGCCGGCATTCGAAGGCGAAGAACTGGTCGTGGTTTCCTCTCCCTTCTTTCCGAACAAGCTTGCCATCGGTTACTCCAATCCGGTCGCCGGCGTGGTCAAGACCGTCAACGACAAGCCCATCAAGAATCTCCGTCATCTCGTTGAGGTCTTGCGTGATACCCGGGAGGACATGACCAAGTTCGAATTCGCCCAGCGGGGCGGTGAAACGCTGGTCTTTCCTCACAAGGAGATGGTTGCCGCAACGGAAGAGATTCTGACGGACAACGGCATTCGCGCCCAGGGATCGCCGGATACCCTGGCGATCTGGAACCGTAAATAAGAACCGGGAAAGTTCACCCTCGGCCCAGTTCCAGTCAAAAAGAATGGCAGTTGCCGGCCTTCCCGGCAGGGATGAATCCTGGATATGTCTTAAAACCTCACCGCTGCCGGCCAATCCCTTTTATCAACTATCCCTTGTTCCGGAGTCTATCCCTGTGGACTGAGCATGAATTGCGGCCTTCCGGTTTGAGAGGAAATACACTGTGGGGACTGTAATTTTCTCAAGTCGAACCCCCGGTACGTCTGTTTGTTTTGAAAAAAACATTCGGGATACAAATTTGTTTTTCGTTATCCCACGATTGAACATAATTGTAAGATAAATGGGGGGGCCATGCCCCGTTTCTAGGCTGTCTATCTTCCTCTTTTTTTTATTTCTTTCTCTCTTAAGTCAATGCTGTGACGGCTTTCCTCCCGTCCTTCCCAAAACTTGCTCTGCCGTGCCGAGAAGTGGCCTCGATGTTGCTAAAAGGCAGAACAAGGTGGTTGAGAATCCGTTTCTCCCACATATTATCTTTGACGGGAGGCCTCATGAACGAAACATTACAAAGTCTGCAATTTTCGAGCAACACCCTCTTTCTGATGCTGGGCGCCGTCATGATCTTTGCCATGCATGCCGGATTCGCATTTCTGGAAGTCGGAACGGTGCGGCGCAAGAATCAGGTCAACGCCCTGGTCAAGATCATAACCGACTGGTCCGTTTCAACGGTTGTCTATTTTCTGGTCGGTTTTCCCATTGCCTACGGCATCAATTTCTGGATGGATGCCGGGACGCTCTCCAACCTCTTCAACGGTAAAGTCGTCCTTGGGGCCAGGGGATTCGATCTTGTCCACTGTTTCTTCCTGACGACGTTCGCCGCCTGCATTCCCGCCATTATTTCCGGCGGCATCGCCGAGAGGGCCAAATTCTGGCCCCAGCTTCTGGCCGGAGCCATCCTCGCGGGATTATGCTACCCCCTGTTTGAGTCAATCATTTGGGGGCAGTTTTCATTCTTTCAGGATTGGCTCAATCAAAATTTAGGTGCTAAATTCCACGATTACGCCGGGTCCGTCGTCGTGCATTCCATGGGCGGCTGGCTCGCATTGCCTGCGGTGATCATTCTGGGGCAGCGGATCGGCCGCTGGACTTACGGGATCAGCCAGGGTATCCCGGTCTCCAATATCCCCTTCCTTTCCCTGGGGAGCTGGATCCTCTGCGTCGGCTGGTTCGGATTCAACGTCATGAGCGCCCAGGATATCAACGGCATAAGCGGACTCGTGGCGGTCAATTCGCTTTTCGCCATGGTCGGGGGGGTCCTCTTCGCGCTTGTCTTTTCCAAGAATGATCCCGGATTCATCCATAACGGGGCCTTGGCGGGGTTGATCGCCATCTGTTCAGGATCGGATGTCGTCCATCCTTTCGGTGCTTTTTTCATCGGCGGCATCGCCTCGATCATTTTCATCTTCGGATTCCAATGGGAGACGGAAAAGATGAAAATAGACGATGTGCTGGGAGTGTGGCCGCTCCACGGCGTTACAGGTACGTGGGGAGGCGTGGCCACGGGTATTTTCGGGCAGACCTTTCTCGGCGGCATGGGGGGCGTGACATTTGGAGCCCAGGTGGCGGGAAGTCTCGCCGCCGTCATCATGGCGCTCGTGGTCGGGACTTTGGTTTATATAGGACTGAAGAGTTCCGTGGGTATCAGGTTGAGCAACGAGGAGGAGATGCGCGGCGCAGACCTGAGCGTTCACAATATTTCAGCGTATCCGGAACACGACGTCCGGACTTCATAAATGGTGGAAAACGGGCGCACGACTCTCTATAATCTTTTGGGATGTTCCCCACACTACACTGATGAAGGAGGAAGAACATGAAATATATTATTGCCATCATTCAGCCCACCCGTCTGGAAGCTGTCAAGGAAGCACTGAGCCATATCGAAGTTTTTCGGTTAACCGTCTCCGATGTTCAAGGGGTCGGCCGGCAGAAAGGGCATACGGAATCGTACCGGGGGCACGAATATCAGATCAATTTCATCCGGAAGGTGAAGCTGGAGATTGCCGTAGACGAGAAGTACGTCGAATCAACCGTGAATGCCATAGCCGATGCCGCGCGCACGGGCGTGGAGGGAAAGATCGGCGACGGTAAAATCTTCATCCTGCCGCTGGAAGACGCCATGCGCATCCGGACCCGGGAACGGGGTTCCGAAGCGCTGTAATAATGTATGCATGAATCGGTTGCCGCCTATCGAACCCGCCTGGCCGACGCCAGGACGCAGCTTTTCGATTCGGATCGTATCCGCCTCGAACCGCTCAAGACCGTTCGTGATTACGCCCAGGAAGTCGACCTGATCCTGGGCGAAATATTCGGTTCCCAGGTCGAGTCTGCGGTTCCGCACCTCGGTGTCTGTCTCGTAGCTCTGGGCGGATACGGCCGCAAGGAGTTATGTCCATACTCCGACGTGGATATTCTTATTCTCCTTGAGAACGGAAGCGACAAGGCCTGCCTCGATCAGGCCATCCACCTCTTTTGGGATATCGGACTGACCATGGGGTGCGTTGTTCGGACCCTTTCCGAGTGTGCGGACATCATCGGTCAGGACATTTCCACGGATACGGCTTTGCTGGAAGGCCGCTACCTGGCCGGGCAGTGGGCGCTCTATGAAAAACTGCAGAGCGGTATTGTGAAACCCTACTTCGAAAGGGAGAAGAAAAACTACCTGAACGAAATAAATCAGGCCCTCCGGGAAGGGATATTCTCCCTGGAAAACGCTATCTACCGGGTAGAGCCTCACCTGAAGAACGGCATCTGCTGCCTCCGCGACTGTCAGAGGCTGCTCTGGGCCGAACGCGTGAGAAACGGCGTGCGCAACTTCCGGGACCTGCACATCAAGTCGAACTACCTGATGTCCCAGGCCGGCCAGCTTGAAGCCGGTTACGGCTTCCTCATGGGTCTCAGGGCGGAGCTCCATTGGCTCTGCAAGCGCCGCCTGGACGTGCTGGAGACATCTCTGCAGCCGGCGATCGCCGAGCAGCACGGTTTCGGTCCCGATGGCGCCGGCCGTCTCATGGAACAATTCTTCCGGACAGTGCGGGATATCCGTATGATCCTCCTGGCCTTCCTCGAGCAGGATTCGTCCGGCCGGAATATCTGGTACGACGTGCGACGGAGGTTGAGCGCCAATCATCTCGGTCCCGGCATTGCCGTCCTGGACGGCATTCTCTTTTCCACCCGGTCTCATGATCCCTCCGTGGGGTCGGCCTTATGGTCGCTGGGCGTATTCAAGTATGCGATCCTTCATAAGGCCACGCTCAGCGTGGAACTCCGTAACCGTCTCCGCGGGATTGTCGCCCGTGGTGAGGCCAAAGACTTTAGAACACAGTCCATGGGTGCGGTTTTCAGGGATATCATGGAATGTCCGGAACCGATCGGCCAGGCCATGGCGATGATGCACGAGACAGGGCTTCTGGGCAGGTTGATTCCCCAATTTGCAGCCCTGACCTGTAAAGTCGAATACGATTCCTATCACGAATTCACCATCGACCAGCACACATTACAATGTTTTCAGACGGCG
Source organism: Syntrophales bacterium (assembly GCA_963668175.1). Lineage (GTDB taxonomy): Bacteria > Desulfobacterota > Syntrophia > Syntrophales > PHBD01. The sequence continues at coordinate 4,385,624 of OY764159.1, read as the reverse complement.
GACGCCTTTGCCCATGACCCCGACGACCATATCCGCCTCCTGTACGGAAGCCTCTCGCACCCCCTTGTCCTGAGATTGGCCCTTCTTCTTCACGATATCGGCAAGTCGCTTCCGGGGAATCATGCCCACAGCGGCGCCGTCATTGCCGCGAATGTCTGCGAGCGTCTGGGCATGAGTGCCGAGGAAACGAAGAAGACCTGCTTTCTCGTCTATCATCATCTGGACATGTCCGATCTTTCCCTGTCCCGCGAGCCGGAGGATTACCACATCCGCGAATTTGCCGAGGTACTGGGGGACAAGGACATGCTCGATCTCCTCTACCTCCTGACCATCGCCGACATCCGCAGCGTCGGACGCCGTACCTGGACGGAATGGAAGGCCTATCAGCTGGAACAGCTCTACGAAGGAACGCTTGCCGCTCTTCACGGTGGTGGTAAGCCTCTTCGGGATGGCATTGTAACGGAGACAATCAAGCGGGAACAAGACGTATCTTCGGAGCTTTCCCTCGTTGCCATTACCGATACGGCCTATCTTCAGGACAACACTCCCGAGGATAGAAAAAGGCATCGGTCATGGCTCATGGAGGTTGAGGGAGATGCCTTTCGGCTTCACCATGAGATGTTTGTGGGCTTTGAGCGACTGACGGTCTGCGGCAGCGACAGGATAGGGTTCTTAAGCGACGTCATCGGGTGCATTTCCTCTGAAGGATTCAATGTTTTAAACGCCCGTATCTATTCCACGACGGACGGCAAGGTGTTGGATATTTTTCATCTCGAAGCGCCGGACAAACCCCGGATCTCAAGCGCGGACCGGATCGGCAATCTGTATCACAAGTGGGGTATGCTGTCCCGGGAGGAGGCGACCGCCGACTCGCTCATGCGGGATCGTATCCTGCGATATCCGCCGGAGCCGCTGCGTTTGGCCGCCACGGTGCCGTCGATCAATATCGGCATCGACAACAGCCTTTCCCGTCTCTATACCGTCGTCGAAATCGATACGGCGGACAATTTCGGTCTCCTCCACAAAATCGCCCGCTGCTTCAGTGAAAACGGCATCAATATCCATATGGCCCGGTTGTCGACGCGGATTGACCAGGCGGTGGACGTCTTTTATGTGACGGACCGCGATAAGATGAAAATTACCGATTTGCAGAAAATCGAAGACCTGAAAGGCAGTCTGACGGACGTCATTGGGGAAAAGATTAGTCTCGGACGCCCATATATCCTTCCAGGGCCTTGACAAGGCCGTATCAGTCCTTTAACATACTGACAATCTTAGGGAAGAATCGATAGACCGCCTTTGCGCCGACCATGTCGTGCCCGTTTCGCGCCGTCGCCTTTTCGTTATAACTTACGACTCGAGGTCGGAAGCCCTGGCCTTGCGATAAACGAAAAAGGAGGTTCTTCGTTCCGATGAATACACAGACGGAAGCCTGCCATCCTATCGGGATACCAAGCATATCCGGGAGTTTTTTTAACCCCCATCTATTGTGTCCCCATCCGTTTGAGCTTCTGAAGAAGACGGCCGGCAAACCGGCGGCTTCTGTGCTCCCCGAGGAGGAGGATGATGTCCGTCTTAGGGAGGGGAGGCATCCCATTCTCTGCCGGCGGTGCGGGCAGGAGATAACTCTGGCCGAATATGCCGTGACGGTCAGCGGACGGCATGAACATACGTTTACCAATCCGGCCGGCGTTACCTTCCAGATCGGCTGTTTCTCCACTGCCGGCGGATGTGCGGTTTACGGCGCCCCCGTCTTCGAGTTCACCTGGTTTCCGGGGTTCGCCTGGTCCGTTTGCCTCTGTTCCAACTGCATGCTTCACATGGGCTGGTTTTATCAATCCATAGAAGAGGGGTTTTTCGGGTTGATCACGACCAACCTGGTCAAAACGATGAGACCCCACTAAATCGCTAGATGACGCGCTTCATGGCTTCGACGGCGACTTCGATCTGGTCGTCGGTCGGTTCCCTTGTCGTGATCTTTTGCAGCATGAGTCCCGGCCAGCTCAGGAATTGTACCCAATGCCAGTTCCGGTGTTTTCCCGTATAGCGGATGACTTCGTAAGAGATGCCGGCGATGAAAGGAAGGAGAACAATTTTGTAGAGTACTCGTTCGAGGAAATCCGGACGTCCGAGGAGCGAAAAGACAATGATCGACGTGATCATGACGACCAGAATGAAGCTCGTGCCGCATCGGGGATGGCGGGTGGAGTGCTTCCTGATATTGTCGATCGTCAGCTCCTGACCCGCTTCCCAGGCAAAGACCGTCATGTGTTCCGCTCCGTGGTACATGAAGACCCGTTTCATGTCTTCCATCAACAGGGTCGTGCAGAGAAATCCCAGGAAGATTCCCATGCGTATCAGGCCCTCGACGATATTCAGTAATATAGTGTTGTCGATGAAGCTTTTAAGCTGTGTGAAGCAATAGGCGGGAATGACGATAAAAAGCAGGATGGCCAGCGAAAAACTGATGACCATGGAAACGGACATCTCCCAACCCTTGGGCTTCTCCTCGGTTGCCTCCAGGGCCATTTCCGCAGAGAACATGAGGCTCTTGACGCCGATGATCATCATTTCAATCAAGGTTACAAATCCCCGGATTATCGGATAGCCTAGTAATTTTATACGTTTGGAAAGGGGGATGTAATCCTGCTCCTTGACGACAATCTCCTTGTCGGGACGCCTGACGGCCGAAGCGATCTTGTTGCCGTGGCGCATCATGACGCCTTCGATGATGGCCTGGCCGCCCGCGATGTCTTCCTGTTTGTGTTCATGCTCCATAGATCGGTATTTCCTTTCCCCGGTCCGCAGGGATCGTGCTTCCATTCTGGGTGATTTCCGAACTCTCATCCGCCGCGGTTGTCAACCCGGTCGATCCGGCTGAAAAGACCTTCTGCGGTGAATTGTCCGTCCGCTGCAGCGGTGCACATAACCAGAAAGCTTGGAGGCTGTCAAGATAAAAGGCGAAAATGTCTATAAAAATTCGCCTTTTCATGTCCGCTCCCGGGGCGGGACGCGGAGGCCGCCTCACGCCGGCATACAGGACCCACCTATAATATAGTCGGGATTGTACCTGAAAAATAAAAATGATAAAGTATTTAATAAAATGATATTTATGCCGATAAGTCTTTTAAGGGGAAGAACAATATCGGCGGCACGAGGAGCGGATTCCTAAGAAGGAGATATTCCCAATGAAAATAACACCAAAGGAAATTCATGATGTAGCCGGCGACTTGTCGTCCAAAAAGGCGACCGGCGCCAGGAATGAAAATTTCGGGAACATTCTCAAGGAAGCTATGGACGCATCTTCGGCTGCCGGCAACAGGGCTTCCGTTGTGCCCCCCTTGGACGGCATATCGAGGATAGCTTTGGAAAAGGCGGATCAGGGCGACAGGGCCGCGACAGTCGAGCGGATCAACCGCTTCATGAATATCCTTGAATCCTATCAGAATCAGATGGAGGATTCGACCGTCACCTTAAAACAGGTCTCACCGCTCGTCAGCAAGATGGAGGAAGAGACGCAGAACCTGATCCCCGTTCTCGACACGCTCCCCGAGGGCGATAACCTCAAGGACGTCCTGAACCGGCTCCTGGTCGCTTCGACGGTGGAAGTGATTAAGTTCAACCGCGGCGATTACGTGTGACGGAACCGCTCGGCAGGCTCTAGAGCTTCATCCTCCAGGACGTCATATTGACGAGGAACTTCATCTGCGATTCCGCCATGCCGTAATAAGCCTGAGCAACCCCCCGCCAGACATCGAACATCATCCAGGGTAAACGCAAAGACTTTTCGATATGCGTCCCCATGGCCTCGACACCGGGGAACGCGGCCTTGGCGGTCGCCGGTGCCGCCGCTTTTTCCGGGGCATCCTGCCGGATTGGTTCGGCTTTCGGGGCCGCAGGTTTTTCGGCCGGCGCTACAGGCTTCTTGGCCGGTGCCGCAGTCTTTTTCGCCGCTGCAACAGGCGGCGCAGCCTTCGCCGTCTTGACGGTCTTCGGGGCCGGCTGCTTTTTGGCCTTGACGGCCCGGGTGCTGGTGGGTACGCTGGGCTTAAGGGCGCTTAACCTTTCGGCAATATCCTCTTTGCTTCGCTTGCTAGCCATGGATTATTTCCTCCGTTAGTGCAAGAAAATCCTCTGCCCCTGTGCTTCTGGGGTTATATTCGAAGATGCTTTGCTGGGCGATTTGCGATTTGACCAAATCGATGTTGACGCGGATCATGGTCCTGAACAACTGGTTCGGGAAACTCGTCTTCATCGTTTCCAGGACCTGGTCGGAAAGGGCCGTCCTCCGGTCGAATTTGCAGACCAGGACGCCGCGCAGCTTAAGAGACCGGTTCATGTCCCTCTTGATGCGTACGATCTCTTCCAGGAGCTGCTTTAAGCCGAGAAGGGAGAAGAATCCCATGTCGACGGGGATGATAACCTCGTCGGCCAAGGCGAGTGCATTCTTGGTGAAGACATTGATGCTGGGCGGACAGTCGAGGAGGACATAATCGTAGGTATCCCGGATGGGTTTCATGGCCTTCTTGAGAAGGTCGAACTTCATCCCGTTCATGATCTCAATTTCTATGTCCTTCAGGGAATTGTTGGAGGGGATGATGTCCGCGATGCCGGTCTTGGTGATGTAATCGGCGGCACTTTTCCCTTCCAGAAAAAGATCCTTGATCGTTTTGCCTTCGTTCTCAATGATGAGACCGGCGGCCGCAGAGGCATTTCCCTGGGCGTCGAGGTCCACAAGGAGAACCTTCTTGCCCTTCAGCGTTAAACCGGATGCCAATCCCACTGCGGCCGTTGTCTTGCCGACGCCGCCCTTCTGGTTCGTAAATGCGATGTTCCTTGCCATGAGATCACCTCTGGGAAAGATACCGATTAGGGCCGTAATACCAGTGGCTTCATCATATTATGAAGTATGGAAAATAGCAATCGAAAGAAGTATGTCCGACGCGGTTGATATTGCGTCCTCCTCCGGTACGGCGATGGAGATCAAGTCTCCGTAACAAGTTCGGTGATGCCGCGGCTGATCTCCAGAACGCGGTCGCGAAGATCGGTCTGCTCCACCCAGGGCTTGCCCTCGATCTTGGCCTGACGCTCGCGCAGCCGGGACAGTTTGGCCTGCAGGTCGTCCAGGAGAAAATTCCAGTCGATCCGGGGGGCGGCCTGCTCGGGATATTTCACCGGCTGCAGCACTTCGCCCGCTTTCAGGACCGTCTCTTCGAGATACTCTGGGATGACAACCTCAAAACCGAAGCGCTCCTTGATCAGTTCAGCCAGGGTTTGCTGTGCCGTATATTCTCCGTGGACCAGGAAAATCTTCATCCCGTTCCTGCGGAAATGGCCGAGCCAGTCGAGAATCTGGCTTTGACCGGCATGGGCGGAAAAGCCGTTGATCGTAAAAATCCTGGCTTTAACGGCGACATCTTCGTTAAAGAGCCTGACTTTCTGCGCACCGTCGATGATCTTCCGTCCCATGGTGCCTTGGGCCTGGAACCCGACGAAGACGATGCTTGCCCCTTCACGCCATATATTATGCCGTAGATGGTGCTTGATCCGCCCCGCGTCGGCCATGCCGCTGGCCGAGATGACGACGGCGGGACCGGCCGTCGTGTTGATGGCCATCGACTCCTGGGTGGTCAGCGTGTAGTGCAGGTGGGGCAGCTTCAGGGGATCGTCGCCCTTCCTCAGAAGGGTCTTGGCGTCTTCGTCAAAATAGGCCTGGTAGCGATTGAATATCTCTGTGGCCTGGATCGCCAGCGGACTGTCGACGTAGACCGGCATATCCTTCGGCAGGCGACCGGACGTGTTAAGGAGATGGAGCGAATAGATCATCTCCTGGGTCCTTTCCACGGCGAAGGCCGGGATGATGACCTTCTCTCCCCGGGTATAACTGTAGTCGATCGCGTGGGCGAGTTCGTCAAGGCTGTCCGCTTCGTTCTTATGGTTGCGGTTGCCGTACGTCGATTCCAGGAAGAGAAAATCGGCTTCTTCGACGACCGACGGGTCTTCCATCATCAACTGAGATGGACGCCCGATGTCCCCCGAAAAGACAAGTTTATTGGGAGCACCGTCTTCCTCGAAACGGATTTCGATGAGGGCGGCGCCGAGAATATGGCCGGCATCCCGCAATGTGATGGTTACCCCCGGGATCGGTTCGAAGGGCGCATTGTAGGCAATGGGCTTGAAGAGGGACGCCGATGCTTCGGCGTCTTTCTGGGTATAGAGGGGCTTGATCTGCTTGCCGCCGTGACGAAGCTGCTTTTTGCTCTTCCACTGGGCCTCCATCTCCTGGATATGGGCGCTGTCCAGGAGCATGATTTTCAGGAGATCCATAGTGGGCGGCGTGGTGTAGATGGGACCGCGGAATCCTTTCTGGACGATTCTCGGCAATAGCCCGGAATGGTCGATATGGGCATGCGTTATCAGGAAAAATTCGATCTCCGCCGCCTCGTAAATATCCGTATCCCAATTGCGCTTCTCAATTTCGGCGTTGCCTTGATGCATGCCGCAGTCGATGGCAAAGCGGCGTCCTTTGGTTTCCAAAAGATAACATGAACCCGTAACGGTTCTTGCTGCCCCTAGAAATTTAATCTTCATGATTCGGCTCCTTCGTACGCTGGAATCAACCGCTTCGATGCATAGCGCATTGCCTGTAAAAATTCAATGCCAATGACCGTCGGCTAGGAGGCGTGTTGTCGGCGTACCGTCTGTCGTCATGAAACAAGCCATTTCAGGCCGATCAAAGCGACGGTAAAAAGAAGGCACGTGGCCAGCATCAGGAAGGAAGCCCGTATAATGTCCGAGTTGACCAAAGGGCGAACGGGGTCGCCCATGAGCGGCATTATGGACGGTTTGCCCGCCCTTGTGACCGGTCCGCCCAACTGGATACCCAATGCTCCGGCAAAAGCCGCTTCGGACCATCCCGAATTCGGGCTGGCGTGCCTCCTTCCGTCTCGCAAGGCTATCCTGACGGCCTGGATAGGCCTTTGTCCCAATATCAGGGCCGCCGTCGGGATGATAACGGCCGTGAGACGTGCGGGAAGATAGTTAACCAGATCGTCCAGGCGGGCCGATGCCCGGCCGAAATCACGATACCGTTCGTTCTTATAGCCGAAAGTGGAGTCCAGCGTGCTTACGGCCTTATAGAGGATAGCCGCCAGGGGGCCGCCCAGAAGGGCATAGAACAAAGGGGCCGTGACGCCGTCAACGGTGCTTTCGGCGACACTCTCGACCGTCGCCCTGATAACGGCGGTTCCGTCAAGCTTATCGGTGTCGCGGCCGACGATGTACGAGACTTTTTGCCGCGCCTCCTCGATACGGCCCCGCTTCAGGGCTGCGTGGACGGAGAGGGCGTGTCCGACAAGGTCCCTTGCGGCAAAGCAGGTATAGAGAATCAGGATGGATACGATGTCGCCCAGCAAGGGATGGATGCTGGCCGCGCCTCGCATCACAAGGCAGGTCAGTATTCCCGTGGCGGAAAGAACGGTGAGAGCGGCCGCGATACCGGCGGCGCCGGCATGACGGAACATCCGGCGAAAAGGGGTTTCCAGCCAGGCGGCGAAACGGCCGATCAGCCTTACGGGATGGGGAAGCCACCGCGGATCGCCCAGCAGGAAATCAAGGAGCAGGGCGGCGGCGATCTGGTATTCTGAACCCCACGGCCAGTTCACCATGTCGCAAGTCCGATTTTTAAGGATATCAAAACGACAATGGCCGGCGCCAGTTCCGTCAGTTCACAGGCAGCCCCCAGCGTGTCGCCCGTGAACCCGCCGATCTTTTGCCGACTGTAGGCGGAAAAGGCCAGCATGACGAACACGGAAAAGGCCGCGGCGACGATGCCGGTCCATTGAACGGCAATCCAGCTTGAGGCGATGAGAACAACCAGCACCCAGGGTATCTGGTGCCATGAACGGGATGACTGAAAGAGGCTGGCGAGCCCTCCTTCCTGCCTGGCATAGGGGAGAATTGTCATGACGACGGTCAGGGCGCACCGGCCGGCGACCGGCATCAGGATAAGGGTCGACACGCGCAAGGGGGAAGGGATCCCGGCGAGCAGCGATACCTTCAGGACAAAGACGGATACGATGGCCATGACGCCCATGGCGCCGGTGCGGCTGTCGCGCATGATGTCGAGGATTTTATCGCGGGGACGGGAGCTGAAGAATCCGTCTGCTGTGTCCGCCAGCCCGTCCATGTGGAATCCGCCCGAGACGGCCATAAGATAGATCACCACGATAACGCTCGCCGGAAGCTGGGGCAGGAGGGCGTTCAAGACGATGTCGATCGCTGCGGCCGAAATGCCGATCAGAAGGCCGATAATGGGGAAGAACGTGACACTCTTCGACAGGGCGCGTTGGTCGCCGGACCAGCCTTGAGGCAGGGGAACGACGGTCAAGAATTGAAGGGCGGCGAAGAATGGTTTCATGAATTCGCTTTCGAGACGGATGCCTCTTCGAATGTTGCGACTTCCGTGAGGATTTTGACGGCCGCTTCGACGAGATGCATGGCCAGGGCGGCGCCGGTTCCTTCCCCCAGCCTGAGATCCAGATCGAGAAGGGGGGCTTTGCCGAGGGTATTGAGGGCGATGCGGTGTCCCTTTTCCATGCTCCGGTGGGAGGCGATGATGTAATCGCAACACAGGGGAGCCAAGCGGGACGCGATGAGCGCCCCGGCCGTGGATATGAAGCCGTCCACGAGAACAGGTTTCTTCATCGCGGCGGCGCCGAGGATCAAGCCGGCCAGGCCCCCGATTTCAAAACCGCCCACCTTGGCCAGGACGTCGATGGGGTCACCGTCATCAGGCCGGTTTAGCCGGATGGCTCTTTCAATAACGGCGACCTTGTGCGCGAGCGCCTTGTCGTCGACGCCGGTCCCCTTTCCGGTGACGTCGGCTACCGGTGTCCGGCCGAAGATGGAAACGATGGCGCTGCTCGGCGACGTATTGCCTATGCCCATTTCACCCGTGCCGAAAATATCCGTATCGGGGCTGAGTGCGGTCGCTATTTCGATTCCCGCTTCCAGGCAGCGGATGGCTTCATCGCGGGTCATGGCCGGTCCGGAAGCCATGTCTTTCGTTCCCGCACCGATTCGTCGGGACATGATCTTTCCCGCATGAACAAGATCACTCAGGTCTCCGGCAACGCCCATGTCGACGACGACGACTCTGGCCCCTGCCAGACGGGCAAGGGCGTTGATTCCGGCGCCGCCGTTCACGAAATTACGGACCATCTGGAGCGTGACTTCGGCCGGATATTTACTGACTCCCTGAGCGGTCACGCCGTGGTCTCCCGCCATGGTAACGACCGTCTTGCGGGCAACGGGAGGGTTCATGGAGCCCGTCATGGCCGCCAACTCCTCGGCGAGATCCATCAGGCGTCCCAGAGCCCAATAGGGCATCGTCAGCTGTTCCAGCCTTGCCCGGGCTTTGGTGCGAGTCTTCGGATCGGCCGGCGTGATTCCGGCAATGGTTTTTTCCAACAGGGTCATTTGCAGATATCTCCTTTTAAAGTGAGTGGTATACCGCTAACCATGAAAACAACGGAATCGGCCTTCTCCGCGATGGTTTGATTACAGCGCCCCGCTATATCGCGAAAACGCCTGGTCAGCGCGTCGGCAGGGACAATGCCCATACCGGTTTCGTTGGTGACGAAGATGACTTTGCCGGATATCAGCGAACACGAATCGAGCACTTTCCGGCACTGCCGGACCATGTCCTCTTCACTGAATTCTCTTCCCTTAACGTCCGCATCATAGAGGAGGTTGTTGATCCACAAGGTGAGACAATCCACGAGAATGACAGAATTTGCCGCCGACAGGCTCAATGCCCCGGTAAGGTCCAGCGTCTCTTCGACGGTCAACCAGGACGAATTGCGCGCCTCTTTGTGTTTTCGGATCCGTTCGGCCATTTCCTCGTCCAGGCAGGGACAGGTGGCAATGTAGGTCTTGGAGCCCGGATCGGATTCGGCGATTTTCTGGGCATATTTGCTTTTGCCGCTGCGACAGCCGCCGGTAACCAGGATGATCTCCGCCATACGGACAGTCTCCTTTAAACAGTCCCGGGGAAGAGTAAACCGGGGTGGGGTTCGGCGGTCAGATTCAGTCCGGCAAGGGTGCCTTTGCCTTCACTAACCTGGATCACCGTTACAGATGCGGGTTTTACTTCGAACAGAATGTACTGCCAGGGCGAAAGTTGCAGAAACTGGCAGATAAGGAAACGGATGACGCCGCCGTGAGTGACGGCCAGGACGGAATCGGCGTCTGTAGCCGCGAGTGTCTCAGCGAAACGCTTGAGTCTGGCTTGAAAGTCGCGGATAGACTCGCCCCGGGGAAAGGCGAAATCGGGGTCGAATTCCGTCCAGCGGGCAACATCGTGCGGCGATGCCGCCAAAATTTCACCGAAGGTCATCTTTTCCCACTGGCCGAAATCGATTTCCCTCAAGTCCGGATCGATGTTGAATCTGCCCGGTATTCCTTCCATCAGGATATCGGCCGTTTCCCGGCAGCGGAGCAAAGGACTGGACAAGCGAACAGCTGGCAGGTTCCGGCCGAGCATCTTCTTTAAGGCGGCTGCCTGCTGGCGTCCCCGGATGCTTAGAGGAATATCCGTACTGCCGATGTATCGCCGACGGAATTGGTCGCCCGTATCGCCGTGGCGAACCAGGATGAGCCTCCGCATTTTTGCCGTATCCGCCATAAAAAAATCCATGGATGCATGATTTTGGATCCATGGATGCCGTTTTTCATCCGCGACAATGCCTCGAATCGGTTCCTCGGAAATCAAGGCATCTTTTTGTGTATGAGCAGGTCTTCTGACTTTCGGATCATCCTCCTGCCGCGCCTTCCCATCTCAAGAAAGTGGCTGTTGCGGCATTCGTTCCCGATCACAGCGGCGGGTCCGTGGCGGATTTTCACCGCCTTCCCTTGCATCCTCGTGGATTACCCATATTGAGCGTCCCTAACATAGCCAAATGACTATTGTCAAGGATGAGTTGATCTGTCCGACCCGGTCGAATGTCAAGCGTTTTCCCCTTGTCCTTGTGAATGGCCATGGACAAGTTTTACGTCCCGCCGTCGGTGTTTTTCGATTGTAATGTCTTCGACAAGGGTTTAAAAGGAACGGGAGAGGGATAACGGTCGTGCGTAATGCCGAAGGAGAGAGACGGTAAACCTTCCGGTGATCATCTGCCGTTCCGAAAAATATTTGCTGGGGGAGGGAATCATGTCTAAGCAGGAGTTGGGTTTGATGAAGCAATTGGAACAGAAAGACCGTTCATCGTCGGAGGAATTCCTTCTGCTCTACCTGAAGACGCTGCACGACAAATCCGATTATATAACGGGATACCAGGAAGACAGTCAGAAGTAATTGCAGGCCATGGGAATACGGATATTTGCCGGATGAACGGGTACAGGACAAAGCAATCCGTCCCATGGCCTTGTGAGCGCCGGAGAAGGATATGGCCTTTGAAGTCGTAAGTACGCATTTGTCTTTAAATACGGCCGGAAACGCCGAAGTTGCCGATATTACGCAGCAGGTGGCCGAAGCGGTCAGGGGAGCGGGGATAAGGGACGGTCAGGTCCTGGTGTTTGTCCCCGGTTCGACAGGGGCCGTTACGACGATCGAATACGAAGCGGGTGTGGTTAAGGATTTGCTCGAAGCGGTCGAAGAACTGGCACCCATGGGAAAATACTACCGTCATGACGACCGGTGGGGCGACGGCAACGGTTATGCGCATGTCCGGGCGGCTCTGCTCGGTCCATCGCTGACGGTGCCCGTCAGCAGCGGCCGTCTGATGCTCGGTACTTGGCAGCAGATCGTCTTCATCGATTTCGATAACCGCCCGCGAAACCGCCGCATTCTGGTCCAGGTTTCGGGCGTGAAGTAGGCATTCCCGTATCTTCGAAGAATATCAGGGCGTTCTGTGTTCCTCTTGGGCCTCCCTCTCGAAGTCTCCAGCCTTGAAATCCTTCTGCTCGAAGTAGAAAGGGTAGTGCGTCCGGAAAATCGCGAGGATACGCTCGTAGGGCACATCGGCGAAATGCCCGTGATCGCATGTGTATTCCATGTGCTTGTTTCCCTTGGCGTCGAACGGATGGAGCAGGGCGTCGGTCTTTCCGTCGAAATCCAGGGGCTTTACGCCGAAACGATTGCATAGGTCGAGGTTGAATGTAGGCGTTGCCTTGAGCCAGCGGCCGTCGAGATGGAGTTCGGTGTATCCGTGGAAGATGAAGTCATCGGTCTTCATGAGTTGCCGCAGTCTTTCCGTGATCAGGTGGTTGCGGACGTTGGCGAATCCGAGACGGCTGGGAATTCCCACGGACCGGGCCGCGGCGGCAAGGACGATGGCTTTTGCCACGCAATACCCGTAACCTCTGCTAAGGATCGTGCTTGCCTTCAAACCGTTGCGAGTAAGATCTATCCGGTAAGGGTCATAGCGGATGCCGTCGCGGACGGCATAATAGAGCCTGATGGCTTTTTCCGTCTCCGTGGACGCCGACGCGGAGGCCGCCTCGGCGAAAGATATTGTTGCTGCCGAGTCGGAATCGATGAACGCCGTCGGCTGGAGATAGGTTTCCCTCTCTTCTGTTTTCTGCATCATGAGGCACCACACCTTTTAGAATAGAAGGATTGAGTCTATAGATCCCAAATGAAGGTTACACCGCTGTTGGGGAATATCCACTCGTCTTCCCCGATCTTAACGGTGATGGATTTTCCCCTCTCCCTCGATGTTTCCGGGTAAGGATGCTTGCCGGCGAAGAAACTGACCTCCCGGACCCGTTTGAAATTCGCCTTTTCATAATTGAAAGAAATATCGAGGCCCCGCGTGGGGTAGACAAGATAGACGGAAAAAAGGTTGTTGCTTTTGAGCTTTTTGGTGACGATCTCGATTTCCACTTTGACCTGTTTGTTGAGTTTCTTTTTCAACTGATCTCCGCCGCACCAGACTTCGTAGCCGCGATCCGTGTTTTCGGTCTTGATGAAGGGGATGTCTTCGTTGTCGATGCGCACGGCGGTAACGCGGAAATCTTTTTCTGTAATCGGTTCGTCGCCCCGGTTGAGGAGCCACCGGTATTCGCAGCGCTTGTCCTCGAAGAAGGCTTCCAGTTGCTCGTTGTTGAGGGCGCAGCCGATCATGAAAACGGACTCGCGGATCGTTTTGTTGTAACAGATGTGGGTTGCAACCCGGAGAAAATCGCCGGCGTTCTTTTCCTGCAGCGCTTCGTCATCCGTGAATTCACAGACGTTGATATCATAGCGGAAGTTCGTTCTCAATTCCAGTTGGCGGTCTTCCTTGCCGAAGAGGGTTTCGAACATTTCGTAGTAGATGGCGTCGCCCATTTCGGCGTTTTGCGCCCTGGTCTGAAAGCAGTGGCGTACGATGCTGTCGATCCGGGTGATGGATTTTTCCTCGTCGGGAATGAAAATCCGTCTCAGCCGCGGTTCCACGGCGTCGGTCCTTCCCTTGTGCAGGAAGACCCTGGGGGCGCGCTTCCCCAGAGCGCACAAGACCTCGTAACTGATAGTACCCTCCCGGGCGGCAATGTCGTCCGCCGTGATGCATTCATCGCCCTGCTTACCCATCAGAACGACCTCGTCGCCTATCTTGCAGTCCGTGACGGCGGTAACGTCGACGGTGCACATGTCCATGGAAATCAGGCCGACGAGGGGACAGCGCTTCCCCCCGATGAGGGCCTCCCCCTGGTTGGAAAGGATGCGTCCGTATCCGTCGCCGTAACCCACGGGGATGGTGGCGATCCGGGTCGGCTTGTTCGTGATAAAGGTGCGACCGTAGCCGATACTGTAGCCGGAGGGAAATTCCTTGAGCAGGACGATCCGGCTCTTAAAACTCATGACCGGCGACAGTCTGGCCAGTTCTTTGGTTTCATCGCCCGGGTGGGCGCCGTAGGACATGAGCCCCGGCCGGACCATGTTCAGGTTGAATTTTCTGTAATTGAGGACCGCGCCGCTATTCGACATGTGTCGGAGGGGGATGGCAATGCCGCTCGCATCGAGTTTTGCCAGAAGATCTTTAAAGAGCAGCCATTGCATTTCGTTGTAGTCGTCGAGCATTTCACTTGAGGAAAGATGGGTGAAGATGCCCTCGACGTAGATGTTGGGCAGGGCTGTAAGTTCCTGGATCATGTTGAAGGCTTCGTGCTGCATGGTGCCGCCGCGGCCCATCCCCGTGTCCACCTCGATATGAACGGGCGTTGTGATATTGGCTTTCCTGCTCCTCTTCTGAAGTTCTCTGGCGAAGCCGAGGTCGGACACGGACGGCGTGAGGTTGTATTTGATGATCTGGCTGATTTCCGAAGCCGGCGATGGGCTCAGGATGACGACAGGCGCCGTTATGCCGCTGACGCGGAGTTGAACGCCCTCGTCGGCGTTGGCCACGCCCAACATGGACGCCCCGTTTTTAAGGGCGACGTTGGAAATTTCTATCGCGCCATGGCCGTAGGCATCGGCCTTGACGACCTGCATGATCGAAACGTCCTCCGTGACGAGCCTCTTCATTTCGAGCCAGTTGCCGGTAAAATTGTCGAGATCGACCTCAATCCAGCTCCGGTATTGCAATTCTTCTTTTCTCGCCATGATTCCTTTCCGACCGATTATTTTCTCGTCATTGTAAATACGCCGTCCCATGTACCCTGAGGCGGATGTCCCTTCAGTTCAAGGCATCTGTCGACGTACATCTCCGTCGGCGGATCGCCGGGCCTGATTTCCAGGGCCTTGCGGAAGGCGGCGACGGCCTCGTCCCATTGCATCCCTTTATACTTGGCCAGTCCGTCGTTGAAATGGGCGAGGAATTGCTCCCACTTGGGTGCTTCGTCTCTGACACCGACCAGTTCATAGATCTTGACGGGGAGTTTTTTGCCCTTCACCCGGACGGAGTCCAGTTCCCGGCACAACAGGGTATCCTTTACAGCTTCGTAAGTGAACTCGCTGATGACGATATTCGTCCCATATTCCTTATTGATGCCTTCCAAACGGGAGCCCAGATTCACGCTGTCGCCCATGACGGTATAATCGAAGCGCATCTGCGATCCCATATTGCCGACGACCATCTCCCCCGTGTTGATGCCGACGCCGATATTGAGAACCGGCCTTCCCTCGGCTGACCATTTCCCCTGGAGCTTCTTCAATGCCTCGATCATGTCCAGGGCTGTCCGGCACGCGCGCAATGGATGGTCCGGTTGGTCCAGGGGCGCTCCGTAGACGGCCATGATTGCGTCACCCATGTATTTGTCCAGGAGCCCGTCGTATTTGAAGACGATATCCGTCATGGCCGTGAGGTATTCGTTCAGCAAATGGACCAGCTCCTCCGGCGTCAATTTTTCCGAGACGGTTGTGAATCCGCGGATATCGGAGAACAGGACGGACAGGTTCTTCTTGTCGCCTCCGAGCTTCAGCTTCGACGGGTCCTTAAGCATCTCGTTGATGACGGAAGCGGTCAAATAGTACTGGAAGGCACCGCGAATCTTCTTCTTCTCCTTTTCTTCAGTGACATAACGGTAGATGGTAATGCCGAGGTAGATCGTCATCATGGTCAGTGTGGGATAGATCAGGTTCAGCCAGATATTGTAGTGGCCGAAAATAAAGGTATTGACGACCACGAAAACAATGAGGAGTCCCAGGCACAGGACTATTCCCTGGACGGCCCTGAAGCGGGGGACGGCTATGCCCATGACAAGACCGAAGCATATGATGGACAGGAGATCCAACACCTTGGTCCAGAGGGCATGTTTGAGAAAGTTACGATGCAGGATGTTGTCGATGACATTGGCATGGATTTCCACTCCGGGATAGACGGTACTGAAGGGTGTAACACGGAGGTCGTAGACACCGGTAGCCGTAACGCCGACGAGGACGATCTTGTCCTTGAAGAGCTCCGGAGACAGACGCTTGTTAAGGATGTCTGAAATCGAATAATGGGGAAAGGTTTTGGCGGGGCCGAGATAATTGATGAGCATCCGGCCGCTTTCGTCCGTCGGGATTTCAATTGTGTCGAGCTTGATCGATTCGACGCCTTCCCCCAGTTTTACGGTCAAAGTTGGCCAATCGAAATACTGGAGCAGCATGCCTATAGCCAGGGAATGGTAATAGTCGTCCCCCATTTTCGTAATCAGGGGCGTCCAGCGGATGACGCCGTCTTCATCGGGGTAAGCGTTAAAATACCCCGAGACCTGCGCCGCCGCCGATATTTCCGGCAGATTGGCTTCCGCTGCATAGGCCCTGATCAGCATGTCTTCATGGAGATTCGCGTCGGCCTGGACCATCTGATATCGGGAACCGGCGATACTTTCCTTCGATATCTCTTTCTGTTTTTCACTCAAATGGCCCACATCGGCCCTGGAGAGATGGAAAAAGTAACCAACGGTGACGTTTCCGGCCTTCTTGATGGAGTGAGCCAAGGCGGCGTCCGTGTCGGCCGCCATACGTTCTTTGGCAAGAAGGCCGTAGAGGCCGCGATCCTTGATCCCTCTTTCCTTCGCTTCATGGGTTAATGACTTAATGGTCTTGAGGCTGGAGTTTTGATCGGGTTCGGCAAACACGATATCGAAGCCGACGGCTTTGGCCCCACAGGATTTCAGTGTATCGACAAGTTTGGCCACCGTTGTTCGGGGCCATGGCCAGCGGCCGATCTCCTTCAGACTCTTTTCATCCACCACGGCAATGACGGTTTCTCCGCCGGATTTCAGCTTGCCCCGCGATTTCATTCTCAGGTCGAGGGCTTTGAGTTCCATGAACTGCAGGAAGGATACATTGCCGATGTAGAAGGCCAGGGCAACGAATATAATGAATGATGTTATTTTCAGGGGAGAAATGGAGAATAATTTCTTGATTTTCTCGTTCATGGCGCCCTCGTTGTGATTGGGCGATTCGACGAACAGGTCGGAAAGGCTTCCGCTGATCGCCGCCGCCTTGTTTTCTACTTAGCCGCAATTCTTGTCGAATTTTGCGAGATCATACCAGACCGCCGACGAAAGTCAAGGCCGAGAAGATCAAAGGCTATTGATTTTCGCATGGAAAGAGAGATTGTGCTGCGCATAATTCTTGACAAGGATTGGCAGTTGCGATAAATACGTTCGCTCCGACTGACCAATCAAAGCAGTCGCAGGCCGATGTAGCTCAGCCGGTAGAGCAACTGATTCGTAATCAGTAGGTCACCAGTTCAAATCTGGTCATCGGCTCCATAAATCGACAAAGGGGGGAAGCGATCGCCGCTTTCCCCTATTTTTTTTAGACTTCTGTTCTTCCATTGGGAACAAAAGGCGTTTTTCACCTGATCGGTTATCTCGCACAATTCCTATGTCAGGATTTCATCTCTGCGTGCTTTTGTCATATCGGTCAGGAACAGACGAAATCGTATGATACTGATCGCCCTTTCTGCCGTCCGGAGAATCGGTGAGTTACGAATAATGTATAATTCAGGAGGTTTGTCGTGGAGAGTATGAAACCGGGATGTTTGAATGGGGTTACGGTTCTCGATTTCACCTGGGTGCTGGCAGGTCCCCATGCAACGAAAACCTTGGCCGATATGGGCGCCGATGTCATCAAGGTGGAACAATACAAGTCTGGCGCCAATGAACGGTGGCTTCCCTATCATGTCGTTCACGACGGCGTCATGCAGAGTTCGTACGCCATCAACGTCAACCGGGGCAAGAGAAGCATCTGTGTGAACCTGAAAAGTGCGAAAGGAATGGCCGTTATTCATGAATTGATCGAGAAAAGCGATGTCCTGGTTGAGAATTTTGCTCCCGGCGTTATGGATCGACTAGGGTTGAATTACGAATCGGTCAAGAAGATCAAGGCGAATATCATCTACTGTTCCATCTCCTGTTTCGGTCACTGGGGGCCGTACAGCCACAAGCCCGGTTATGACATCATTGCTCAGAGTGCAAGCGGCTGGACATCCCAGAGCGATCCGCCGATCATTGCTCCCGTCTCTATCGGCGACACAGTGGCAAGCATGCACGCGTGCACCGCCATCCTGGGAGCGCTTTATACAAAACAGATAAGCGGCGTCGGGCAGAATATCGATATTTCGATGATGGACTGCCTCTTTTCCCTTCATGAAAATTCGCTTCCCTGGTATTTAATCGGCCAGGCCGTCGGATCGTATGTCGAACTGCCGCCCGTCGGCCGTCAGCATCCCGGCTATGCCCCCTACGGAATTTACAAGGGGAAAAACGGCGGTCTGATCTGCATTGCCTGCCTGACGGACAGCCGGTGGACACCCCTGGTGAATCTCATGGGAGAAAAGTATGCCTGGCTGCTCACCGATCCCCGGATGAAGGATGTTTCGACACGCTGCACTACCGACAACGCTCCCCTGATTCATCAGACCCTGGAAGAATGGATCATGGCGCAGGATTCGGTCGAGGAAGTGGAACGTATGCTTGATGAAGCGGATATTCCCTGCCTGCGTGTCCGGGGCATCCGTGAATTGGCGGATACGGATCCCCAAATCAAGGCGAGGGACATGATGTGTGTTGTCGACCAGCCCTTTATCGGTCCCATGAAAATGTACGGCAGTCCCCTGAAGATGTCCGAGACGCCGTCCTGTGTCCGGGGGCATGCCCCCATTCTGGGTGAACATAATACGGATGTACTGGCGAACATTCTGGGATACAGCGAAGAACAGATAGCAGCGCTCTACGGGGAAGATGTCCTCTATCATGAACCGGCGGTAGACAGATTGAAAAAAGGGGACAACATTTCATAATCTGAACCTGTTGTGCAAAGTCCTCAAAACAGCGTAAAAATGAATCGAATCGTAGGCCATGGGACTCACAGAGATCGATTTCCCGTTTGTTCGCTTACAAGACCGTGGAGTCAGAAAAGGTTGCATCATTTGTTGCGCCGGGAGAGGGGGATGTTCATTTCATGTGATATCCCCACGGACTCCGTCCGATTTTTCCCCTTAGGGCGCCCTTTCAACGAACTGACTTTATGAATATCACTTCGAAACAAATCCGTGAGGATGTTTCAAATGAAACCATAAGGATATCGACGAAGGAATAAAATTCCAGCCGCAATAACTCTTTCCTTGTGCAACCGCTCGATATTCTGCTATCCATTATATAAAAGTACGGGCACAGACGATATTGTTCCGATGACTATCGTGTAAAGCTGTGTTTGAACCTCATAGCCATTTGACGCAACACATTGATAATATCATTTTAACCAAAGCATTCCGATGAACAGCAGGCTTGGAATCATCCATCTTCTTTGCTCCGTGATGGCGGTCCTGCTTTTTTGTGACGCGGCATGGACGCAATCGAAGCTTATCCCCCAATTGGAGGACAGGTGTCGTATCGTGGGCAAAGGGGTGGAGTACTGCCTTCTGGAAATCAAACCTGAAGGGGACAGATCCGGCGCCAGGATACACGTCCTCCGGATAGATCCAAATCTTGCCAGACTCAAACTCCTGCTTGCTTCTGAGCACGATAACAAAAGCCGTACCGCGGCAGCCTGGTGCAGAGATTTTGGTCTGCTTGCTGCTATCAATGCGGGGATGTACAGCAAAGATTTCCTGACCAACGTAGGCTATCTGCAAAACGGGACCTACATTCAGAATAAACGGTGGAGCAGAGGCTATAAATCAGTCCTGGCCTTCGAATCCCGCAAGACCGATATTCCCCAGGCGATCATGATTGATCTCGATGAACCGGAGGCCATGAAGAAAGTGCAGGATTACAATGTCGTCATTCAGAATCTGCGATTAATGAAGGGCGACGGCGTCAATGTCTGGGGGAAGTCTGACAAAAAGTGGAGCGAGGCGGCTGTGGGCATGGATAAATCGGGGCGCATCCTTTTTCTGTTCTGCCGGTCACCCTATTCCATGGTGGATTTCAACGAAATTGTAAAATCATCGGGATTGGCTGTGATGAAATTGATGCACATGGAGGGCGGCCCCGTGGCGAGCATGTCCGTGAGATCCCGGAACCTTAACCTTGATATATCCGGAAGCTATGAAACGGGCATGAAGCAGGACGACATGAATGAAATGCAATGGCCGATTCCCAATGTAATCGGGGTTCAGATAAAATGAAGAACGACTGCTCCGTCCAGAATCCCGTCGATCGTCTCAAAAAGTTCCGCGTTATCGGTGAACCGGAACAGATGCTGTTTTTCGACGAAATCATTCGGTATCAGAAGCGGCATTCTCTGGGAGATATGGACGGCGTTGCAGGCGGTATTTTCCCAGAAGCGGAACGTATCGCAGCCGGCTCCTTTAAGATTCAGGACAATCCGGCATCGTTGCAGATATCGGTAATAATCGCGTCTGCTCACTTGGCCTGGCGGATTCAAGTCGCCTCCCTCCTGGATGTAGCTCTTGAGCAGGCAGTCGTTGTATCGTCGTTTCAGCGCGTCCAGGAAGTATCCCCGTTCCTCTTTTTGATCCTCGATGCCTCCCAGGAAACCGACCGAGTGGACCTTTGCTTCCCCGTCGAATGATACAATCCAATCGAGGATTTCTTCCGGCATGGCCAACGGCAGCGGGATGCTGAAATCCGTGCCGTCCGTTTCCCGGCGGCAGACGGCGTAAGGCCCGATGGGAATGGGCACGGGAACGTCTTCACCATCGATGACGACGAGACCACGGGGCCATTTGGTAAGGTTTTCCTGCAGTTTGGAAAATACTCTGATATCGCAGAAGATATATTCGAAATAGCCCTTGGCGACTTTCCCGAATACATCGTCACGATCGACCTTTCAGTCATCGGACGGAAACCAACGGGGGGATGTTTCTTTGTCCGGCGTTCCGGCAAAGCCCACGACTTCGCTGTAGAGGCAGTCCTTCCTGGGAAACTCGACGGCATCCGGCCCGATAATCTTTCGAAAAGCGTGGAGGAGAAGATCGGGAACGTAATTGGGATCGGGATGGATGAAGAACAGGACGCTCATGATTCTATCTCGTTTCCCTCAATAACGATGATACGGAATGTTGGCGATATGATCTGTTCAATTGGATACTTCATACAATATTTTAGTCCTGCGGGATAGCATTATTCCCAAGCCTTCGCCATACATTGAATCCCTCCGACTCTGGTTGCTGTACCGACCGTGTTTTCCGAATCCTGCTGCTGTCTATATTTAAGAAAGGATGGGTTTCTTGTGAGTCAAGCGTCCTGTAATAATTCGCAAAGGGATATTCCGACCTCAATCGCAATGTCCTTTCGGTTGACACTGTCGCTTATTTTACCTATGGTGCGTAATGAATAAACAATAGACTTTTCCGGCAAGGGACTTCGCCATTGGACCTCGATCTTCTAACACAGACGATATTCAATAAGGATTTCGTCTTTGGTTTCGTCAGCATTATCATTATCGACCTCGTTCTGGCCGGAGATAACGCCGTTGTCATTGCCATGGCGGTCCGGGTCCTTCCCAAGGCGCAGCGCCTCAAGGGTATTACGTTTGGGGCAGGGGCCGCCGTCGTTCTCAGGGTCATCCTCACCTTTTTCGCCGCGCAATTGCTCCAGATATCCTATGTCAAACTGGCCGGCGGCATCGTTATTCTCTGGATCGCCGTCAAACTGTTTCTGGAAGCCGGGGTCGATGAGAACGGGCAGAAGGAAGCCAGGAATCTCTGGCAAGCCATATGGGTGATTGTCATCGCCGATATTACCATGTCCACGGACAATGTCCTCGCCGTTGCAGCCGCCTCCAAAGGAAATCCGTTTCTTCTGATCTTCGGTCTCGGTTTAAGTATCCCCTTCGTGGTTTTCGCCAGTAACCTGCTTTCCAGATTGATGGACCGGTACCCGATCATCATTTATATCGGGGCGGCTATCCTGGGGCGTGTAGGGGGGGAGATGATGATGACTGACCCCTTTGTTCTGAAAGTGTTGAATCCGTCGAAATTTCTTCAATATGGCGTGGAAGTCTTCTGTGTCGTTGGAGTGATCGGCGTCGGTATGTGGTGGAAGCAGCGGCATTCGCCTAAGAGGCGGGACAATTCTTCGGGTGAAGTCAGAGGCACACCGCCCTAACCAGTGTTCCGCGGCAGAAAGAGGGAAGGGACGATGTCCCTTCCCGATGAACGACCGTGTCCGTCGACGTATTATCTGTTCGTCTCGCGAATGTTTATGAAAAAAACGACTACCGGCGTTAAAAATTGACCTGGCCTGGTCCTTTTAAACCCAATATCTTCCTTGCTTCATCCGGTGTTGCCGGTTCAATACCCAGTTCCCCAGCAATACGGATGATTTTGGCCATCTGCTCGGCGCTGCTTTTCGCCAGGACGCCTTTCTCCAGGTACAGGCTGTCTTCCAGGCCGACCCTTGCGTGGCCTCCCAGAATCAGGGACCCGGTGCACATGGGCATCTGGAACTTGCCGGCGGCGCACACGGAAAATTCAAAATCCCCGATCTGCTTGCGAGCCGTGTCCACGAGGATGATCAGGTTTTCCAGTGTTGCGGGGATGCCGCCGAGAATGCCCATGACGAACTGGAGATAAATAGGCCTTTTCGCGACGCCCTTATCGATC
This sequence comes from Syntrophales bacterium, assembly GCA_963668175.1. GTDB lineage: Bacteria > Desulfobacterota > Syntrophia > Syntrophales > PHBD01. The sequence goes on along the minus strand of OY764159.1, from coordinate 4,363,134 downwards.
AGGAAGGCCAGATTGTTGATCATTCCGACGTCGTAAATCTCAAATTCCGGTTTGGTCCCGTGGGTGTACATAACTTCGAGATATTGACGCATCGTTTTGAAAGTATTTGGGAAAATGAAATCCTCCGTGTTTTCAAGATAAGTCTCTTCCCAGTCGTACTTCCAGTCGGTAACGTTGTCTTTGATGTGGAAAAGGGCGAAGTTCAGGGAGCCGGCGTTGAGCGATGTCATTTCCGGCTGGAGATTGGAGGCCACGCGCACCCTGTTTTCGACGGGTTCGCCGAGCTTCCCGCCCGTCGTGAAGCACATGATGATGTTGCATCGTTTCTTGACCTCTTCGGCAATCTGGCGATAGATGGCCTGGTCGGCATTGGGAAGACCCGTCTTCGGGTCGCGGACATGGATATGGGCCACGGCTCCCCCCGCCTCGTAGACACGGACGGCTTCTTCAATAAGCTGCTCGGGCGTCTGCGGCAGGTAAGGCGACATGCTGGGCGTGTGGATGGCGCCCGTGAGGGCTGCTGTAAATATTCTCTTGCTCATAATCCTTTCCTTCTTTTTATTACAGGTAGTATCGTTTGTTGACTTTAAACTCGCTTATGAAATCCTGTATCATGGTCTCCAGGGAATAGCCTGATCGCCATCCCCATTCCGTTTGTGCGCAATCGTCGCTGATCTGCAGCGCCCCGAGTTCCTTGAGCAGTTCGGCGATGACGGGATCGGGCTCAAAAGACAACTGTGCCGCCGGAATCCGGCCCTCTACGGCGGAAACCAGTTCCTGGGCAGAGAACGGCGGGACAACGCCGGCGATGTTGTAGACGCGGGTTTCGATCCTGGCCGGCTCAGCCGCGGCAACCTCGAACAACGCCCTGGCGGCATCTTTATAATAAACGACGGGGCAGCGTGTATCCGGATAACATTTGAGCACGTAAGGCATGCCCTTGATGGCATATTCGATGGCCCAGGCGTTGTAGATCGACATATGGGCCGTCTTGGCGCCCGGTCCGACGGTCGAGGGCAGTCTGAGCCCCCGGAAATCGACACCCCACCGGCGCTGATAGTATCGGCCGGTCAGTTCGCCGAAGGTCTTAGTGATGCCATAGAGGCTGGTCGGCCGCTGAATCGTACGGTCATCAATAACGCTGCCGATAATGTCCTTGCTGTAGGTAGCGATGGTGCTGCCGTATATGACCTGGGTCATTTTCTTGATCCGGGCTGCCTCCAGGACGTTCCATGTCCCGACGACGTTGGCGTCGAAGGCCGCATGGGGATTGTTTTCCGACGGCAAGGAGAGCATGCCCCCCAGGTGAAAAATCCGGTCGACGCCGTGACGCTCCACGACGTCCATCAGGACCGGAAGATAAAAAATGGTTCCCTGCTCGAATATAAATCGTCCGGACAACTCGAGCAAAGGCCCTTGCACAGGCGCGATATCGAATATAACGGGTTTTTCTCCCGCCTCAATAAGCAAACGCGCCAGATAGGAACCGATGAAGCCGGTTCCGCCGGTGATCATCGTAGTCATAAAGATACTCTTTCCTGTAAATAGGGACAGGCGGGCCGGCGATCGTTGCGATGCCGGCCCGTCCGTACTGATGGTTCTGATCGGGTTACATCTTTTCCTACTTCATCTTGCATCCGGTCTGGTTGCAAGGCACCTCTACATCCTTCGCCGGGATCATGGTCGCCGGTCCCTCGAAGGCATGCTCCTTGAAGAATTTGTTGTTTTTTACGATTTCCACATACCAATAAGGGACTTGGGCCTGGTGATCGCACGCCCGCATCGTCCATTTTCCGGCGGGCCCGTCATAAGTAAGTCCTTCCCATGCCTTGATGACGGCCGCTACGTCCGTCGTACCGGCTTTCTTGACGGCTTCCGCCCAGAACATCGTGGCAATAAAGGATTTCCCACGGAGCCAGGTCGGATAATATCCCTTGTCCTTATAGAATTTGGCGATGAATTCCTGGTTCTTCTTGGTGGGGATCGACAGTGTGTAGATTTCCGCTCCCATGTCGCCGATGATGAGTTTGTCGTCACCCAGAGTCTTGATCATGACCTCGTCGTTGATGTAGTAGGAGAATACTTTCTGCTTCAATCCCATGGGGCGTCCCTGCTTGAGAAGGAGCGTCAGGTCGTTGCCCCAGTTGGGCGTGAAGATGACGTCGGGTTTGGCGGCAATGAGCTGGCTTGCATAAGGGGCGTAGTCTTTCGTGCCGGCGGGATGATATATTTCGGCGACGATTTTGGTGGAGGGGCTGATCTGGGCTATTTTCTTCTTGAATGCCGCCACGGCCTCTTTCCCGAAGGAGTAGTCCTGGGCTATGATACCGACTTTCTTGTAGCCTTTTTTGGCAACCAACTGGGCCAGGGCGAAAGACCTGCCGTCAGTGCTGCCGCCGGGACGGAAGAAATTCTTGTTGCATTTGTCACCGGTCATGCTGGATGCGTCCATGCCGTAAGTAAACATAATGACATTCTGTTTCTCGGCCAATTGGGCCATGGCCGCGCCCACGGAGCTGCCCGTGCCGCCGCAGAAGAACTTAACGCCGTCCTTGAGGATCAGGTTTTGCGCCTTCCGGGTCGCCACGTCCGGTTTCAATTCCGAGTCGATGGGGATGACTTCGACCTTTTTCCCCAGGAGTCCTCCGCTTTCATTGATGACCTTGGCGGCGTACTGGACACCTTCCAGGTAGCGTTCGCCGATGTCCTTAAAAGTGCCCGAAAGCGGTTCCGTGCCGCCGATCTTGATTGTATCCTGGGCCGCTGCAGCCATCGCCGGCGTTGAAAGGAACAGCAGCATGGAAAAAACCATAAAACCACACATCATCTTCCTCTTCATTTGTCCACCTCCGTTAAACGATTTCGTTGTCCTTAAACCTCCAGATAATTCTTTCGCACATCTTCAGCCGCAAGCAGGGCTGCCGTGTCTCCTTCAAAGACGATGTGACCTTTTCCCATAATATAAAAGCGGTCCGCGACTTTGATGGAAGCCTTGAAATTCTGTTCCACCATCAGGACCGTCACACCTGCATTACGCACCGTGGCAAGCATCTCCAAAACATCCCTTACGATGAGCGGCGCCAGGCCTTCCGTAGGTTCATCGACGAGGATAAGATTCGGGTTTCCCATCAGTGTCCTGGCCACGGTCAACATCTGCTGTTCCCCTCCGGAAAGATGTCCGCCTTTGTTTTCCCGCCGCTCTTTCAGGCGGGGAAATATTTCGTAGACCTTTTCGACGGTCCACGGCGTATTCGTTCCGTTATTCTTGTCTGCGCTTTTTATTCCGATAAGAAGGTTCTCATGGACGGTGAGACTCCTGAAGATGCGCCTGTCTTCCGGGACATATCCGACGCCGAGTCGGGCGACTTCATAAGGCTGTTTCCCAATGAGTTCCTGATCCCGAAAACGGATGCTGCCTTCCGTCGGTTTGACGAGTCCCATGATGCTCTTTAAGGTCGTCGTCTTTCCGACGCCATTACGTCCGAGCAGGCAGACCAGTTCCCCTTCCTTCAGGGTCATGGATACGCCCTGCAGGATATGACTCTTTCCGTAGTAGCTTTGAATGTTCTTGATTTCCAGCATAGTCAGCCGTCTCCAAGGTAGGCGTCTTTTACCCGCTGATCGTTGCGGATCTCGTCTGGCTTTCCCGAAACGAGGATTGTCCCGTAATGAAGAACCGAAATCGTATCGGCCAGCGAAAAGACCACGTCCATGTCATGCTCGATGATGATCAGGGTGCGGCCGGCAGTGACCTGGTCGATCATCCGGATGGCGTGGCTGGTCTCTTCGCGGGTCATGCCGGCGGTCGGTTCATCGAGGAGGATGAGTTCAGGCTCCGTCGAAAGGGTGATGGCGATTTCGAGGGCGCGCTGCTGTCCGTAGGATAAGGCGCTGACAGGCATGTGCATGACATCGGCAAGCCCGACTTTTTCTGCAATGTCTTCTGTAAGTTCGTTGATTTTGCGGTTGTGGCCCGGCTGGCGGAAAAAATGATAGCGCAGTCCATGCCTGGACCTGACGCCGGACAGGATATTGTCGAATACGCTCAATTCCTGAAAAACGTTGGTGATTTGGAAAGAACGCGCCAGCCCGTGGCGATTCAGGACGTGCGCAGGTTTTCCGCAAATGTCCCGGCCTTTGAGTAAAATAGCGCCCGATGAAGCCCTGAATTTTCCGCTGATGATGTTGAAAAGCGTCGTTTTGCCGGCCCCGTTCGGACCGATGACCGCATGCCGTTCCTTTTCCTGTACTTTGAAATCGACGCCTGTAAGCACCTTGAGCCCCGAGAAGTCTTTGTGGATGTCTTTGACGTGAAGGTAATCGCTCATGAAGACATTTCCTCCGTCGCAATCGGTCTGTTCTTGCCGCCGTTGCCGCTAAAAAGCCTCTTGATCGACAGGATGACCTGGGAGAGTCCCCCGGGAATGAAGAGAACCATCATGATAAAGATGATGCCCATGAAGAGCGGCCAGCGGTCCGTTATGTCGCTCAGATAATTCTGCAGAATGATATAGACAAAAGTCCCCAGCATCGGACCCCAGAAGGTGCCGGCGCCTCCCACAAAGGTCATGAGCAAAACCGTCGTCGTCATATCGCCGCTGATGGCGGAGATGGAGACAAACTGAAAGTGGAGGGTATAGAAGGCCCCTGCCAGTCCCGCCAGCGCGCCAGTGAATGTGAAGAGAATCAGGCGGCTGATGTTCGTGTTGTATCCCATAAACTTCATCCGTTCCTCGTTTTCCCGCATCAAAAGAATGGTCTGTCCCATGGCTGTCTTGGTGAAATACCATGCGAAGACGATCGTGATCCCGATGACGATAAGGGTGAAGTAATAGAATTCCGTCAGTCCCGACATGGAGATGTCCGTGAATCCGAGGTTGAGATCGGGGCGGGTGATGCTTAGTCCGTCGTCGCCGCCGGTGATTTCGTTCCATTTGGTTGCAACGGCGTAGAAGAGGGAATTGAAAGCCAACGTCAGCAGGGCGAAATAGGAACCCTTATGACGAAGGAGCAAACCCCCGATGATGAAGCCGACGGCGGTCGTCACGGCGACGGCCAGAAGAATGGCATTCCACATGGAGAGTCCGGGGATGTGGATCATCGCCACGGCCACCGTGAAGGCGCCTGTGCCGAAGAACATGGCATGTCCGAAGGAGAGGAGCCCGGCGTATCCCAGAAGGAGGTTGTAGCTGACGGCAAAAAGGGCGAAGACGATGATCTCCGTCAGCATGTTGAGATGGTACGGCTTAATGACGAAGGGTGCCGCGGCTCCCAGGGCGAAAAGAGCGATTATAAACAGGTAAGGTGTCGTTTTCTTCATCATTATTCTTCCTCGCCAAAAAGTCCGGATGGTTTAATGATCAATACGGCGGCCATAAGGAGATAGACCAGGGCCAGCGAGAGCTTCGGGAAGAGGAGCACACCGAATGACTGGAGCTCCCCGATGATGAACGAGGCGATTACGGCGCCTCCCAGACTGCCGAACCCGCCGACGACGATGACGACGAAGGCGTCGATGAGGATTTCTGCGGCCATGCCCGGGTAGGTGGTCAGGAGGGGGCCTGCGATGACGCCGGCGAAGCCCGAAAGGGCGGCGCCGAATGCGAAGACGCCTGTAAAGACCAGCGGGACATTGATACCCAAGGCATTGACCATCTCTCCGTCGTTGACGGCGGCACGCAGAATAATTCCCAGCCGCGTTTTATAGAGGATCAGGGCCATGACGCCTCCCACGAAGACGCCGCAGACAAAGATGAATATCCGGTAAACGGGATAAACGAACCCGAAAATTTCAATCGTGTCTCCCAGGTATCCGCCGATATTGACGGCCAGAGGGTAATTGCCCCACGTCCATTTTACGAGTTCCGTGATGATGTACGCGAGCCCGAAGGTCAGAAGCAGTTCGTGCAGATGCCCGTGGACGTGGACGCGGCGGAGCAGAAACCGCTCGATAAGGGCTCCGATGATGAACAAAAGAAGAGGACAAACCATCAGCGAAAGCCAGAATTGGCCCGTCATCTGGAGCATCGTGAAGGAAAAATAGGCGCCCAGCATGTACATGGCGGCATGGGCGAAGTTGAGAACGTTCATCATGCCGAACACCAGGGTCAATCCCGCGGAAACGAGGAAAAGGAGACCGGCATAGGCAAGCCCGTGCAGGAAGAAGACAGGGATATCTCCCATACGTTCACCTCATCGTATCTGTTTTCACTGCTTGACGAATAAAATCCACAAATCGTCAGTCTTACTTGACCGACTTGACGATTTCATGGATTATCCTAAGAAGCACCGTGTCCCTTTGACTGATGAGTTGCTGAATCTTGTCAGGAGACCATTCGTAAAACCCCCGCCCGGTTTTTACGCCTGTCGCTCCGGCAGCAACGAGATTGGAAAGGGCGGCTGATGGCTCCGGAGAAGACTCGAGGTAAGGAAATAGATATTTCTGAATGTCGTATGTGAGGGCCAGACCGGCGAGATCGGCTGTTTCGAGGGGGCCGATGAACGGCATACGGACTCCGAATCCGTATTTTACCACCTTGTCGATGTCTTCGGCGCTGGCGATATTTTGTTCTCTCAATGATATGGCTTCACGCCACATGGCGTGCTGGAGGCGGTTTCCGAGGAACCCCGGTATGTCCTTAAGCACCCGGACAGGCACTTTATCCACTTTTCCCATGAGGCTGTAAATCGTTTCAAAGGCCTCTTCGCCCGTGTCTTTTCCCATGATAACCTCGACACAGGGGACGATATGGGGCGGGTTCCAGAAATGCGTGCCCAAAAAGCGTTTTTTGTGGACTAGCGCTTCGCCGATGTCAGTGATGCTCAGGGCGGATGTGTTGCTGGTCAGGATCGTATCGGAAGACGCATATTTCTCAAGTTCCCCGTAGGTTTTCTTTTTGACGGCCATGTCTTCCGCGATGGCTTCGATGATGACGTGGGCGCCCTCGCATAATGATGGGATATCCTCGGCTACGGCGATGTTTTCCAGGCACCGATCCCTGTCTTCAGGCTTGGCCAGATCAAGCTTGATGAACGTATCGAAGTTGGCGGCAATTCTGTTTTTGGCCGAAAGCCGGGTGGCCCTGTCTGCATCGAAGACGGATACTCTATAGCCTGCCGTGGCAAAGACCTGCGCGATGCCGTGTCCCATAAGGCCGGCCCCGAGAACGCCGATTCGACGGATGTCCTGGATATTCATCGCTTTAAGACGCCTTCTCCCTGTCCACAGGGTTATAAATGACCATAAAACATTTAACTTCTTTCGTGCCCACGGATTCGCCGAAATGGGGAATGCGGGAGTCGAAATAGACGCAGTCCCCCTCTTCGACGATGAATATGTCCGACCCGTGTAAGAACTTCATCGTTCCTTCGAGGACAAAGAGAATCTCCTGCCCCTGATGTTGATAGAGCGTCTTCTTCTTGGGGTTGACAGGCAGCGTCAAGACGAACGGCTCCATGACTTTGCCGGGGAAGGTGTGTGCCACGGCTTCGTAGGAATAGCCGAAGGCCGTGCCGTTTCTGGCAATCAGGGGTCGTTCTCCTTTCTTGACCAGACTGATGGGTATGGCGTTGTTCCCTTCGCCTAGAAGAACGGATATCGTCGTCCCCAGGTTTCCGGCGATGAGGCCCAGCGTCGAAACCGGGGGTGCTTTTTCCGATTTTTCGACTTTTGAGAGATAACCCTTGGTAAAACCAGTTTGTTTAGCCAACTGGTCGAGCGTGATGCCCTTGTCGGTTCTGAGAAGCTTGATACGCTTGCCGATGTCGGATTCGATAATGGTAGATACGGGTTTCATGATGGTATATAGTTAATGGTTATATTTTAACCCGGAATATATAACTATATGTTTACATGTGCCAAAGATGGGCACTCGAGGTATCCTGATAGGAAACTTTATAACCCGAAAACAAACCCGTGTCAAGTTTTTTCAGAAAAGATTTTATGGAAGGGCTATTTCTTGGAGAACGTTATGGCTGACTGACGAGCCCTGATCTGATCACCTCCATCCTACGCCTGTTGACGCCGAAGTCGTAATACCCTGAACGGGCAGCCGATCTTATCTGGATCGTTTTTTCCTTGTCGTTAAAGAGGAATTCGCCGTCATCCACGAAACGGAAGAGGGTGGACGTGAATTCCGCATGGAGGTAATGCTTATCGTCCAGAACGATGTTCGATCGCCCTATGCCTTTAAGGATAGCGAGCAGCCTCTCTTTGGCCTTCTCCTCTGTCCCCTCGTAGCGCAGGGGGTCGATCCGATGCTTGCCGTCGCTTGCCTGGGAGGAGACGCAATTCGGCGAATCGGGGCACGGGGCAAGCCTGCCGTCCCTGACGCCGATGTCGGTCGGCCTGCCTCCTGTGCACGCCAATAAGACCGCCAGAATGGACGGAGCGGCATATTTCATCCACGGCTTCATGAAGTCACTATCTCCTGAAAATAACCGGCGGGACGTTTAATCAGCGTCGGTCAAACAGCCCCAGATATTGCCCGTAACCCTCCTGGGCTAAATCCTCTTTGGGGATGAAACGCAAAGCGGCTGAATTGATGCAGTACCTGAGACCTGTGGGTGCGGGGCCGTCGGGAAAGACGTGGCCGATGTGGGAATCGGCGTGCCTGCTTCTTGTTTCCGTGCGGGTCATGCCGTGGCTGCGATCAATTTTTTCCACAACATTACCTCGTTCCAGAGGTCTGGTAAAGCTGGGCCAGCCTGTGCCGGAGTCGAATTTATCGAGGGAACTGAAAAGAGGCTCGCCGGAGACGACGTCCACATAAATGCCATCCCGCTTGTTGTCCCAGTATTCGTTGCGAAATGGCGGCTCCGTTCCGCAGTGCTGCGTCACTTCGTACTGCATACCCGAGAGCTTCTGTTTCAACAGCCCGTCGTCCGGCTTCTCATAGTCGCTCCCGGATGATCTTCCGGCCACTGCACCGCGTTCATTCCACGTTTCGTTCAGGAAACTGTCCCGTCCCGATCCCTGGCGGTAGAATTTATATCTGAGGGGGTTCTTTTTCTCATAGTCCTGATGGTAGGGCTCTGCCTCATAAAATGTCGTCGCTTCGACGATTTCTGTAACGACCGGTTTACTGAACTGCCCGGACTGATTGAGTCTTGCTTTAGACGCTTCGGCGGCCATCCGCTGTTCTTCGCTATGATAGAAGACGGCTGTTCTGTATTGCCCGCCCCGGTCGACGAACTGGCCCCCTGCGTCGGTCGGATCGATGTGCCGAAAGAACGCGTCAAGTAGCTGTTCGTAATCGATTCTCGACGGATCGTACGTCACTTGTACGGCTTCAACGTGTCCCGTGCGGCCCGCACAGACTTCTTCGTAGGTCGGGTTTGTTTTGCTGCCCCCCGTATAGCCGGAAACGACCTTTATGACGCCCGGAATTTTTTTCAGGTCGGCTTCCAGGCACCAGAAACAACCGCCGGCAAAAGTCGCTGTTTTTACGCTTCCGCTGTGTGTCGACATGGCAATCACCGCTTTCTTCATTCGCCTTGAATGGTTTTCTTGCTTTTCTTCAAGACGATCTTCCTGAAGTTTAAATTAGGTACGGTCTGGTGAATGTCAAATGGAAGGGATGTTTTCTCAAGTACCGATCATGTATTGGCTTGTCCGTGCAGCCGTCGTCAACGTATTCATTGGACGACAAACGAATATCGATTGTCTGCCGGAGGAAATGATGATAGAGATATTGAACCGGAGGTAATGGATAAGCCATGAAACCGCCGAAGTCACGTTTGACTTGGATTCTTTTCACTATTCTGTCCGTCTTTTATCTGACCGTCCTGTACACCCAGGGACTTCTCCGCAGCAATCCCCTCGCTTTCTTCGCCAACATCCTGGGACCCGCCATCGGCATCTATGTATTCGCCGAGATCATTGCCAGACGATGGTATAAACATAAGGGAAACGAAAGAAGAACCGAAAAATGATCCGATAGAAACGGGCATAGCCCCTTTCAGTCATTGTTCGTTTCAGCGGATTCCTCAAGCAGGGATGGCGGCTGTGTGTGGATGATCGTCAGGTAACGGGATAAACCAGCCGCCTGGAAGAGGTCTCTCATGACGACCCCGAAGGAGTGAATGAGCATCTCCCGGTCATCGGGCATGGGGGACATAATGACAATCTGATCCCCGTTTTCTTTGAAGAGAGACTCGACGATGGCGTAGACGGTCTTCAGAATTCCCGACAAGGAAATATGCTTGGCATCCAGGACGAAATGCCTGTGAAAGATGATCCGGCTGAGGTCTTCGGGAATGTCCAGCTTGCTGCAGATTCTCCTGCCTATAACGGCATGGTGACGGTCGATGAATTCCTCGTCGATATGGAAGCGCTCGTAATCTTCCGGATACTTTGCCTTGTACAGATAGAGGATGATTTTGCCGATGTCCATAAAGAGGCATCCCAGTTCCACGACAAAGGTTGCCTCGGCATTAAGGCCTAAATCCCTGGCATAGACTTGTCCTCCCAAAACATAGCGGGCGAAGCTCTTGGCGAGGATCAGTTCCGCATCCTTGTCCTTCACGAGAATGAAGAGGGAAAAATAGAGAATGAGAACTTCCGTATGCTTCATGCCCAGGAGCATGACGGCTTCATAAAACGTTTTTACCTTGCCTTTCTTCAAGGTCCCGAAATAGGCGGAGTTGGCGATATTCATGATGCAGGCCAGGACCTCGGGGCTGATGCGGCCTTTTAAGGCTTCGATATCCCGCTGGCTGCTGTTGGGATTGCTTAAGACCTTGAGGACATTCGGATTGAAGCCGAAATCCATTTTGCCGAGAATTTTCTCTTCGACATCCTTCATAACCACTGAGGCGGCCGTTTCCGCTTTTTCATGGGGAAAGAGAAAACCGGCCTTTTCGTATTCCTGGACGATCTGAGCGAGAATCATCTCCCTGCCCTTGTGGTGTATGCTCAGAAGGTGCTTGATGAACACCCTCAGTTCATCAGGAATAACCGGTATGGCAGATAGGTAGAGATCGACCATATGCTCCTGAAAAACCTTCATCGCGTTGAAACTGCTTACAAACATGTCTCTGGACATTTCTACGATGGGATTTTCCTGAAAGCCTTTCTGCTCCATGTGGCCTTTCTCCTTATTGGACGTCTGAGCGGTAGGCAGCATATCAGATAAGACCGGATAAAGACAGGAAAAATCACTCGAATGGGATCATGGTTCGATCGAGGGTGTAAAAATGCCCGAATCGGGGTGCTCAGATTAAAAAATCGGGATGATCCATATCCCGTGCCTTCCGCGCCAGAAGCGTCATTGCACAAGCCGGATAAAATGTCCGCGAATTGTGATCTTCCTAACAGAAAATAGTTGCACGAACGGGCAGACTCCGTACAAGTGAATATTTTCTTGCAAGAAAGACCATTTTCAGAAGATATTGCCGGCAGAAAGCAGGATATTCTATTTTCTTCCCGGGTAGACCGGGATTGAAAAAGAACATGACGGCGAGGACGATAAAGGAGGAAGCGAGCATGCACGTTCCGTCCGGAGATGAAAAAAGGAAGGTGTTTCGATCAAAATATCTACCCGGATTTTTAGCCACGCTCTTTCTCTGTGGAATGATGGAGTGGACCTTTGTCCATTATGGCCGGCCGCACTCGCTGCCGCAGCTGGCCGTTGCCGTTCTCTTTATTGCTCTATTTACGGTCCTCGTCGTTTTTCTGTATAGGATTATCGTCGTTGCGGATGGGATATACGCCTATACCTGGCACGGTGTTTATCGTTATCTTTCCTGGCAGGAAATCGTTTCGGTGAGCCGGATGAATATCCCGGGTTTCGGGTATCTCCGGGTGGCCTCTAAGAAAGGCGCCGTTGTCTGGGTTCCGCTCTTTCTAAAAGATTTTGAGCAATTCCGTGAAACCGTTTCGGCACACGCCGGCGACCCGCAACATCCCTTGGTGAAATACCTGGCCGATCATCCCCAATGATCGTCTGCCGCAAAAGTAATCCATCTACGATTTAAGGTGATGGGGCACCATGTTCGCCTCCAGCCGCCGGATATTTTCCGCAACAACTTCCAGAATGCCCTGCATCGATCTGTCGGTGGAGCCGGCGATGTGCGGTGTGGCGAGGACGTTGTGGCGGAAAATCGGATCGGCGGGATCGGGCGGCTCTTCCCAGAAAACATCCAGACCGGCGCCCCGGATAAGACCCGATGCCAGGGCCTCTTCCAACGCCCGGCGGTCCACCAATCCGCCCCGCGCAAGATTGATCAGAAAGGCATCCCGCTTCATGACGGCAAAGGCCTCTCGGCCGATCATATGACGGCTCTCCTCCGTGACGGGCAGGCAGAGGACGACGAAATCGGACCTCGACAGCAATTCTCTGAGGTCCCGGGGCGTGCCCGCCCACTCCAGTCCGAGTTCTTCCCTGGCTTTTTCCGGATCGTTGCGCTTAATGCCGATAAGCCGGACATCGAATGTTTTCAGTCTTTTCGCCAGGGCGCGTCCTATGCCGCCGAGGCCGATCAAACCGACGGTTTTCCCGCCCAGAGCCCTTCCCAGGGGCGTTCCCATCCGGCGGTTTTCCAGACTTTGGGACATGCCGCGGAAATCCCTCGAGAGCCCGATCATCAGGTAAATCCCCAACTCCGCTACGGAATCGGCATTGCCGGAGATATCCGTCGGGACATTGGCGACCCAGATGTTCATTTCCCGGGCGGCCTGAATATCGACCCCTTCCAGGCCGGCGCCGCATTGTTGAATGAGCCGCAGCCGGTCCGCCTGCCGGAGGATATCTCTCGTGATGGAGGTCATCGTGGGGATCAGGACGTCGAATCCTTTCAGGGTGTCGACGGCGAAGCGGCCGCTGGCGACAAATTCGTGATGGGGAAAAAGGGGTTTCAATTTTGCCAGAAGTCCACCCCAGGCATCTTGGTGCGCAGCGAATAGAATCCTCATGCTCTTTCCTCCTCGGCAGCTTATTTTCAGTATAATGACGGTATTCTAAAACATAACCATTGAAGATGGCAATATAAAATGATAGGTAACGCAGCCTGATGGCAGTCCTGTTTACGGGGCATGAGGCATCCGATTCCATTTTTGTATCTATTTGTATTTGCAGGGAATTCGTTTTTTAATAAAAAAAAGTAAATTTCTGCTTGACTCAAAAGAAAATTAAG